>JAFUTP010000021.1 GCA_017484165.1 Cardiobacteriaceae bacterium
GCTCAAAATGACGGCATAGCAAACACGCGTAGGGTGGGCAACTTGTTGCCCACGCGGTTTTATAGTCGTTCCATTTCAAAATAACACTTTGTTAGCTTTGCCTCGCCCTATTATTCACTCTATCTTTAAATTTGTCTCCTCATCTATTTTGAATTGGGATGACTATAATTTTTCGGTAGTCTGAACGAGTTTTGTTGCCATTTTTACTGCGAAGCAGAACAATCCCAACAACAACCATATTTCAGCGTGGGCAACAAGTTGCCCACCCTACGGCGCTTCGCTCAAAATGACGGAAGAGGGCGTAAATTTACGGGAAATGGCGCAGGCGATTGAAATTAAATCGAAGAAAATCAGGAACGCCCGTCGCGGTCCGCGACAAAAAATCCGCCGTGTAAAACGGCGGATTTGTGTTGTGAATGAATAACCGAGAACGGCACTTGTAGGTGCGAGTTGGATTGCCTGTCGCGGCACCCGACCCGCTCGTAGCGGGCGACCGCAGCGGGGCTATTTTTGATTGAATGGATTTTCTTTATCGCGGTATGAGATGCGAATGGCAGTGCCGTCGAGTTTGAATTCGCGGCGGAAGAAGTTAATTAGATATTGTGTATAACTTTCTGGGACTTTTGTAGTGCGTGAGCCGTGAATGATGATATGCGGTGGATTTTTTCCGCCTTGGTGTGCATATTGAAATTTGATTGCTTTGCCTTGCACGAGTGGCGGTTGATGTTTATGGTATGCGGTTTGCAGTGCGTTTGTAAGACTATTGCTAGACAAATCCGCAAAAGCATTACGGTGAGCTTTTTTGACTGCGGGCAAGAGTTTGCGGATATTGCTACCACAAAGGGCGGAAATATAGAAAACTTCTGCGAAGTTGATGAAATGTAGTTTTCTTTCTAAATCGCTTTTGATTTCTTCGCGACGCTCTGGTTCGATGTTGTCCCATTTATTGACTGCGATGATGAGAGCGCGACCGCGACGGGTGATTTCTCCTAAAAGTTTTGCATCTTGTTCGGCGATACCGCTTTTTGCATCTAACACTAGTATTACCACATTGGCATATTCAATGGCTTCTAATGCCTTGACGATAGAAAATTTTTCGATTTTTTCGTGAGTTTGGGATTTACGGCGAATTCCTGCGGTGTCGATGAGGGTGAATTTTGTGCCTTGTTCGTCTTGGTAGGGAATAAAAATTGCGTCGCGAGTTGTGCCTGCAACGGCGGAGGCAACTAATCTTTCTTCGCCGAGCAGACGGTTTAATAAGGTTGATTTACCGACATTTGGTCTGCCGAGCACTGCGAGTTTGATGCCTTCATCTTCTGCGCTTGGCGGTTCTATTTCTGCTTGATTTTGGATTTTTTCTTGAAATTTCTTTGAATTTGCAAGCATTTCGATGATTTTTTCGCCCATTTGTTTTAAGCCGCGACGGTGTTCGGCGGAAATAGTGATGAGCGGTAAGCCGAGTGAATAAAAATCCGCTGCGATGAGGTTGGGGTCAGCAAAATCGGTTTTATTGACTACCGCGATAAGCGGTTTTTTCGTCATTCTTAATTCCTGGGCGATTTCTTCGTCGTCGCTAGTAAGCCCTGATTTACCGTCGAGCAATAAAACTAGAACATCGGCTTCATCTGCGGCGGTGCGGGCTTGTTTATCGACTTGACGGTCGATTTTTTCTTCTTTGTCGTGGAGCATTCCGCCTGTGTCGATGACGGTAAATTTTTCACCTGCGAGCGAGCATTGCCCGTAACGACGGTCGCGAGTAAGACCAGGAGTATCCGCAACCAGAGCGGCACGGGTTTTAGTTAAGGCATTAAATAAGGTGGATTTGCCGACATTCGGTCTGCCGAGAAGTGCGATAGTTGGTTTAATCATTGTTTTTTACGGTTGAGAGTATGAGATTTTTGTATTTATTTCTAATACAAACAAATACAAATAAATACAAAAATATTACAAAAATGTTACAAATTTTCTAGAAGTTTGTGTTTCAAAATTTTGCCGACGGGAGATTTTGGCATTTCGTCGATAAAAATATATTTGCTGGGGCGTTTGTAATTAGTAAGGAATTTGCGGATTAGAGAGCGCAATTGTTCTTCGTTTAATTTGGAGTTTTGCCGTTTTTGAATGAAGGCGGTGATTTTTTCGCCGTGTTCGGTATCTTTTTCGCCGACGACTGCCGCTTCCAGCACATCTGGGTGTTTTTTCAAAACCGTTTCGATTTCAGAGGGATAAACATTAAAACCCGAGACGATGATTAAATCTTTCTTGCGCGAGACGATTTTGACAAAGCCGTCCTTGCTTAAAGTCGCGATATCACCAGTTTTGAGCCAATTATCAGGAGTTAAAACTCTGCGCGTTTCGTCGGAATATTTCCAATAACCTTGCATTACTTGCGGACCTTTTACCCACAATTCGCCAGCAGTGTCGGCGGGAAGTTTTATGCCGTTTTCGTTGCAGATTTTGATTTTGGTATCGGGGAGCGGATAGCCAACTCCTCCTGTGTAACTATCGGTATCCAATAGATTTACGCAGACAATCGGCGATGCTTCCGTTAGCCCATAACCTTCCACGATACGGTTACCCGTAACTTCGAACCAATGATTGGAAACCTCTTCGTCTAATCTCATACCGCCTGCAATCGTAAAACGCAGGCGAGAAAAATTGAGTTTGCGAAATTCATCTTGTTCGAGCAAATTTTTGAACAGGGTATTGACACCGCAAATGATTGAAAAGGGATTTTTTTTCATCGTTTTGATGAATTTTTTTGTATCGCGAGGGTCGAGAATTAAGCGGCTATGAATTCCCAAACTCGGAATGCAAAGCAGATTTACTGTCAAACTGAAAATATGGTAGAGCGGTAGGGCGAGAATTGAGAGCATATCTGGCTCTTCGATGGTTTTTGCGCACCATTGTGTAATTTGTGCAACATTTGTCATCAGATTGCGATGCGTAATTACTGCCGCTTTGCAAGAACCAGTTGTGCCGCCCGTGTATTGCAAAAGTGCGACATCTTTATCTAGGCAAGTTGAAGTTTTGAGGGCAAGGCGCGCACCTTTGCTGATGATTTCCTTATAAAAAATCGCGTTATCAACTTGGATTTTGGGAAATTGTTTGCTGTATTTCCTTGCCGCCATATTGATGGCTTTTTTTTCGAAAAAACCGTGTCCGTCGCCGTTTTGCACAATGATGATGTCGCGTAGTTGCGGAAGATAACGGCGCACGGATAAAAACCGCGCGATAAAAGCTTCGGAAATCACAATTCCGCGCACGGAAGAGTCGGTTAATTGAATACGGATTTCGTTTGGAGTGTAGAGCGGATTGATATTTACCGCGACGATTCCCGTCATAAAACAGCCGTATAACACAATCGGATAAGGCAAAACATTGGGCATCATCAGGGCGAGCCGTTCGCCTTTTTCGTAATTGAGTTTGCGTTGTAAATACGCACCGAAAGCTTGCGCGTCTTCATAAATTTCTTCGAATGAAAAAGTCGTGGAATATTGTGAAAATGCTGGTTGGTCGGCAAATTTTTCAGAGAAACTTTCAATCAGGCTGCCCAAATTGGCGTGGCGCAATTCGGGTAACAATGCGGGCACATCGTCGGGATAACTTTTCAGCCAGGGCATATCGCTGTCTTGATGGGACATTGAGTTTCCTTGAAATTTCTGTATAAATTTTTTGAATTTGATTGAGTTTTTAAGTGTTGCGTCGTCCGCTTCTTGCTTTTTAACATAAAGCAAAATTGAACAAATTTTAACAATTGAATTTTTACGGTTTCAGAAGCCGTTTTTTTACTTACAGGGCGTATTTACGAAATTCGTCATTTTGAGCCGTAGGCGAAAAATCTCTATCAGCAGATCCTTCGCTGCGCTCAGGATGACGAGGGTAACAATAGAACTACTCCTAGATTTAGATGCGCCTACATATTTTTAAGGAATATCAACCGTAATGAATGAAGAATTTTGGAAAGATAAAAAGATTTTGATAGCAGCTGGCGGCACGGGTGGGCATATTTACCCAGCACTTGCGGTTGCGAAAAAATTACAGGGCTTTGGGGCGCGAATTCATTGGCTGGGAAATGCCGCTGGTATGGAAGGAGAAAAAATTCCCGCCGCTGGTTTTGCCTTGTCCGACATAAAAATTACCGCGCTGCGCGGCAAAGGTATTGCAGGATTTATCAAATTACCCTGGAAATTGTTTGCGGCCATCAACCGTTCGCGGCGCGTTATCCGTGAATTTGAACCGAATTTGATTTTGGCGATGGGCGGATTTGTGTCTGGTCCTGCTGGCATTGCTGCCAAACTCGAAAAAATACCGCTAGCCATTCACGAGCAAAACGCGATTTTCGGCTTGACAAATAAACATTTAGCGAAATTTGCCAATTTAGTGATGCTCGGTTATGAGCAGCAAAATGCGGTTTTGCGCGGTAAAAAAGTGCTTGTAACGGGAAATCCCGTCCGTAGTGATATTGCTGCAATTGCTGCACATAAAACATTTAATCCGCCGCAAAAACGGCAAATGTTGGTTTTGGGTGGAAGTCAAGGGGCGAAGGCAATCAACGAAAAAATTCCCCAAGCTTTGGCGAAATTAGCACGGGAAAATTTGCCGCAAGTTGTGCATCAATGTGGGAAAAACCGTCGGGAAGAAGTGTTAGAAATTTACCGTGAATGCGGATTGGACGAGGAAATTGGTAAAAAAATCGAAGTTTGCGAATTTATCGACAACATCGACCAAATCTACCGCGATACGGATTTTGTTATTGCCCGTTCTGGTGCATCAAGTGTGGCTGAAATTGCCAGCGTCGGTTTGCCAGCGGTGTTTATTCCTTTTCCTTTCGCGGTAGATGATCATC
Source organism: Cardiobacteriaceae bacterium (assembly GCA_017484165.1). Taxonomy (GTDB): domain Bacteria; phylum Pseudomonadota; class Gammaproteobacteria; order Cardiobacteriales; family Cardiobacteriaceae; genus RGIG9182. The sequence continues at coordinate 4,847 of JAFUTP010000021.1, forward strand.
AAACCAAAAATGCAATGGCGGTCGAGGCGGAAGTTTTGCCGCAAAATCAGGCGGATGCGGAAGTTTTAGCACAGAAAATTCGCGCATTTATGCTTTTGTCAGAAGAAGAGTTTCTGCAAAAATCCGCCAAAATGCTTGCCTATTCGAGTGTTGAAGCATTGACAAAAATTGTCGCAAGCTTGCAGGAAATGCTGGAAACGGTAGAAAAATAAATCGCGTAAGCGGTAGTTTTTATTGAAAGGAAATCTCAAAAATGCAAAAAATAGGTCGCCGCGTGCAGGAGCGGATTAAAAAAGTATTTTTCGTTGGAATTGGCGGCGTGGGAATGAGCGGTATCGCCGAAGTTTTACGCAATCTCGGTTATCAAGTTTCAGGTTCGGATGTCAAAAAATCAGCTATAACCGAACGCTTGGAGCAAGTCGGTATTCGAGTTTTTATCGGACACGCGGCGGAAAATATTGACGATGTCGGTGTAGTCGTCGTTTCATCGGCAATTTCACAAACTAATCCTGAAATTCTGCGCGCGCGCGAACTCGGTATTCCCGTTATTCGCCGTGCGGAAATGCTTGCGGAGTTGATGCGTTTGCGTTTTGGTATTGGTGTGGCTGGCACGCACGGTAAAACGACTACAACTAGCTTGACCGCCGCGCTGCTTGCTGATGCGGGATTAGACCCGTCGTTTGTTATCGGTGGAATTTTGAATAGCGCGGGAAGCAATGCCAAACTCGGTGCGGGGGAATTTCTCGTTGCCGAAGCCGATGAATCGGATACATCTTTCTGGCTGCTTAATCCGATGATTGCCATCGTTACCAATATTGATGCCGACCATCTGGAAAATTATCAGGGCAGCTATGAAGTGCTCAAAGATGGATTTTTGCGCTATTTACACAATTTGCCGTTTTACGGTCTTGCGGTGATGTGTCTTGAAGATGAAGGCGTGCGGGCAATTTTGCCGCAGGTTTCGCGTCCGATTAGAACTTATGGTTTCCGTGAAGAAGCGGATATTCGTGCGATAAATGTGCGGCAAGTCGGCTTGCAAATGCACTACGACATCATCGTAAAAAATCCAGATGGTGATTTGCGGTTTGCGGTAAAACTAAATATTCCAGGTAAACACAATGTGCTGAATTCTCTGGCTGCGGTGGCGGTGGCGTTAGAACTCGGAGTAGAACCAGAAACTATCGCGGTAAGTTTTGCCAAATTCGGCGGTGTCGGCAGACGCTTTGCGTATCAGGGAAAAATTCAGCATGAACGCGGTACAGCGGATATTTTTGAAGATTACGGACATCATCCCAGCGAAATTAAAGCCGTGCTCGCCGCTGCCAAAGAAGGATTTGCGGGACGGAGAATTTTTTCCGTATTCCAACCGCATCGCTACACCAGAACCCGCGATTTATTAGACGATTTTGCAGCGGTATTAAGCGAATGCGAAGCTCTGGTGCTTACCGAAGTTTATTCCGCAGGTGAAACAGAAATTGCAGGCGCGAATTCCAAAGCACTCGCCCGTGCCATTCGCGCACGCGGTCAGGTAGAGCCTGTTTATATTGCCGATAAAACCGATATTCCTGAATATTTGGTCAATAACCTGCTCAAAGATGACGATGTGGTGATTTTTTTCGGAGCGGGAGATATCGGCAAAATCGCCCGTGAATTCGGTAAAGATGAACGCTATCAACCAAGCGAAAGCGCGAATTGATAGTTGCGTGTGCGAAATTTTGATATTCAAGGAAAAACAATGTTGCGACTGAAAGTTTTTGGCTTTTTAGCGGTGATTTTGGCGGTGATTGTGTTTAGTTATGAATACGCCAATAACCGCGAATTTCAAGATACGGTGAATGGCAAAATCAATGAATGGCGCGGAATAAATAAGGGAAATCGCGGAAATCACGAAAAAAATACGCTTGCCGATAAAACGGTAAAAAAGTCGCAAAATTTTCAGGTGAAGTCAAAAGAGCAGATCGCAGCCGAAATCGCGATGGCAGAACGCGGAATTGACCCGCAGGAATACAGCAAAAGAAAAGCAATCGAACTTAATAATCAAACCGTTGCGAATGCACATAAGGCTAACCATAAAGGCTGCCTGAAAATGGGAAAATCTTGCGTATGTAGCGATGGCGATAAAACGGTCGAAGTGCCCTTGGAAGAATGCCGCCATTCGGCACGGTATAGCTATAAACCCTGAAAAAAATCGTCGGAATTGAAATATTTAGGAAATTTTTATGCAAAAAAAATTCGGCAAAGTCGCAGTGCTTTACGGTGGAAATTCTTCCGAAAGAGAAGTCTCGTTAGAAAGCGGAAAAGCGGTGTATGACGCACTAGTTGCAGCGGGAGTTGATGCCCATTTGATTGATACTAAAAATCATCAGGAAGTGCTCGATTTGAAAAAAAATTCCTTCGATCGCGCATTTATTGCCTTGCACGGTAGAGGCGGTGAGGACGGCGAAATTCAAGGTTTGCTCGATTGGATTGATATGCCATATACGGGAAGCGGAGTTTGCGCTTGCGCCGTGGCGATGGATAAATTGCTCTGCAAAAAGATTTGGAAAAGCTGCGATTTGCCCGTGCTTGCAGATTGCGAAGTAAAAATTACTGATACATACGAAGAAATCAGTGCCAAACTCGGTGGAAAAACTCTGGCGGTAAAACCAGCCTATGAAGGTTCGAGTGTGGGAATTAGCCGTGTTACTTGTGCCGAAGAATGGCAAGCAGCACTCGAAAAAGCTGGTATCGGAAAACAAAAAGTGATGGCGGAAATTTGGTGCTCTGGACGCGAAATTACCGTCGGAATAATCGGTGAAGAAGTTCTGCCAAGTATCGAAATTATTGTCGGAAAAAATCATCTTTTCTATGACAAAAACGCAAAATATGATGACAACGCAACACAATATTTATGCCCAGCACCAGTTGCGGAAAATATCGCGGAAAAATTAGCCGATATTGCTAAAAAATCATTCACGGCAATAGGCGCAAAAGGTTGGGGGAGAGTGGATTTTTTACTCGACGGTGAAAATATTTGGATTTTGGAAATCAATCTTTCACCTGGTATGACATCGCATTCACTTGTGCCACAAGCGGCTGCAAAAGTCGGAATGGATTTTCAAAAATTGGTAGTAAATTTGCTGGAAATCGCTGGTAAAAATGAAAATATCTAGAAAATTGTGAAAAATTTATTAAAAGATTATTAAAAAATTTAATAACAACCGATAACTAAAACGAGACGCATACTGCAAATATGGAAACAATATCAACCCAACATCGGGCACGCGCTCCAAAATTAGAGCCACTTCGGAAAAACTCCAAACTCGGATTGTGGTCCGTGCTTTGGCTGTTTATCGTGCTGATAATTATGTTTTGCGTCGCCGTTTTGCTATATCGGCAAAAAGAACAAAAGCCAATTTTGCCTATCGGTGAAGTAATTATGCGCCGTAGTTTGGTTTATGCCGATAGCGAGGAAATTCTTAAAACTATCAATGAACGATACCGTCGCGAAGATATGTTGCGGATAAATCCGCGCAAGGTTGCAGAAGATTTGGAAAAAATCGATTGGATTAAATCCGTCATCGTGCGCAAAAAATGGTTCAATAAGTTGGAAGTGGAAATCGAAGAAAGAAATCCAGTTCTGCGTTGGGGAGAGAAGGGAGAATATATCGACGACGAAGCAAAACGCTTTGTTCTGCCAGAAAGCCCAAGCTTGAAAACTATGTTTATGGTTTCAGGTCCGCAGGGAAGTGAAAGACGAGTTTTGGATATGTACAAAATAATTTCGTCTTGGTTTGTTCGGCAGGAAATTGAACTTGCCTCGTTGCGGTTGGATGTTCATAACATTTGGCATATCGAAACCAAAGAGGGAGTTGATGTAACTATCGGTAGAGAACATTTCAATAATCGAATGAAGAAATTTACTGTGGTGTACAACACAATAATTAAACCGTATCACAGATATATTGAAGCGGTTGATTTGCGATATAACGAAGGATTTTCAGTCCGCTGGAAAAACGGTGTAATGCCAAATGACATTGCAAATAAAATTCCGACAGCTGCGGCAAATTAACGATAAAAAAGACCACAAGAGAACACAAAACTTATGACAAAACAGAAAGACATCATTTATCCAATAATCGACTTCGGGCACGAAAAAATCAAAGTGATACTTGCTTCGTTTTCGGAAAGTTCTTCGAAATTACGCATACTCGGTTTAGGAGTTGCGAAAAATAATTCGATGAAAAATGGCAGGATTATCGATAAGCAAACCGCAATTCAAGCTCTCAAAAACGCTCGCGATGAAGCTGAAAGCTCTTCTGGTTGGCGGATAAATGAGGCGGATATTTCCATCGGTGGCGAAACTATTTCCTGTATGAATGTCTGTGAGCAGACGGCAATTGCCAATACGGTAAAAAAAGAAGATGCGGTAAATCTTATCTGCCGCGCCAATAACAAAGTAGAAAACGGTCAAACTTTATTGCATTCAATCGAAAAGAGATTTGTGGTTGATGCGAATACGGAAGTGTCAAATCCCGTGGGAATGCAGTGCAATTCACTACAAGTTTATTTACACCTAATTAGTGTGAAGAATAAAAATCTCGGTGTTTTATGTGAAGTGGTTGGTGCTATCGGGATTAAACCGCATGCGGTGGTGTTTTCGGGACTTGCATCTTCTTATTTAGCAACGAGCCAACAGGAAAGAGAAGCGGGAATTTTGGCAATCGATATCGGTGCAGGGACGACAAATTTTGTCTATTGGAAAAGAGGTTGTCCTGTGTATAGCGGTGGTATTGGTTTTGGCGGACAACGGATAACGCAGGAATTGGCGGATTCTTTATCGATTAGCTTCCAAATGGCAGAAAGTTTGAAGTGTGAATACGGCACATTAAGCCCCGAAGTGGTTAGAGCGCAGATTATGCAAGTGCCGAGTGTGTCAGAAAACGAACAGCGCAATATCGGAATAGAACAAGTTATTGCGATTTTGGAACAGGCATATACAAAAATTTTCTCGACTTGCATCGAAAAATTTTTCACGGCAACGAATAACAGAATTCCTCTGCCACCGATTGTGGTTACGGGCGGAGGTTCGACGATTGCGGGTATGACGGAAAGATTTAAGCGGGATTATGATGATGTTCAGTTGCGCGTAGAAGATTTGCCGAACGGTTTGCCAGAATATGTTCGCTCGGATAACGGGTTTTTTACGACACTCGGTATGGTTATGTTGTGGCATAAACCGCTGTTGGAACAGAGATGGCTGCAACCGATGAAATCTGGTTGGTGGGGAAAAACTTCCAGCACGCTGTCCAGATTGGTTAGTTGATTTTTTTATCGCGTCCGTGCTTCTGGTCAGTTAAAATTTTTCGGAAAATAGTTGAGATTGATTTCGAAGCCTCAATAACACGCAGAATTTTTTAAGTAAATTTGATAAATACGGAGAATATTTATGAGAATTAAGCCAGACGACTTATCACCGAATAAACCACATTTGCAAATTAAGGTTATAGGTGTAGGAGGCGGTGGTTGCAATGCTGTCAAACAGATGAACGATATTCCAGTTGATGGCGTTGAATTGATTGCAGCGAATACTGATATTGCCGTATTGAATAACAATACTGTTGCGCATAAGTTACAAATTGGAACGAAAACTTGTCGCGGAAATGGTGCGGGGACTGATCCTGAAATTGGACGAAAAGCAGCGGAAGAAGATACCGATGCAATCCGTGCGGTTTTAGAAGGCGCGGATATGGTTTTTATTGCAGCTGGAATGGGCGGCGGTACGGGAACTGGTGCAGCTCCGATTATTGCTGGAATTGCACGCGATATGGGGATACCTTCTCTGGCGATTGTTACTAAACCATTTATGTTCGAGGGCGGCAAAAGAATGGCTGCTGCGGAACACGGCATTATTGAATTGCAAGAGCAAGTTGATTCCTTAATTGTTATTCCGAACGAAAGAATTTCTAGTATGGAAGATGATTTACCGATGCTAGAAGCTTTCAAAAAAGTTGATGAAGTTTTGAAAGACGGTGTAATCAATCTGGTGGAAATTATTCAAAACACTGGAATGATTAACATCGACTTGAAAGATATCCAAATGGTTATGGCAGAACGCGGATTTGCGTTGCTTGCTGCTGGTGAGGCAGAAGGTCAAAATCGTGCGGAAGTTGCAACGCAAAGTGCGATGTGGTCGCCGCTTATCGAACACGGTGATTTATCCAAGGCTCGCGGATTATTGATGTGCGTTATTGCTTCTCCAAGTTTGACTAATCGCGAACTCAAAATTGTTGGTGATTTGATTAACGAAGTTATTGATCCAGATATCAATGTGAAATTCGGCTGGATTATTGATGAAAATATGGGTGAAAAACTCAAAGTTGTGATGCTTGCAACTGGTATTTCTAGCACGGCGGAAGTCGGTGGTTGGTCGCAAGGTGGCGGTGCGGATATTGGTTGGGATAGCAATAACAGTGGAGGAGCGAATGTAGGTATGGATGTATTCGGTCTTTCAACTGAAACTCCATCACACGCTACTGCTCCGCAAGCTCCACTTCAACAAAAGGGTTCTGGCTTGTTCGGAAAACTCATCAATCAAGTTAAATAAATTTCCCGATGCTTCGTCAGAGAACTATTGGAACTTTGGTTACCAGTTCTGGGATTGGAGTTCATAGCGGTAAAAATTGCAAGATTTCTTTTACTCCTGCGCCAGTTGATACTGGCGTTGTTTTTTGTCGGAAAGATATTGCGGGTAATCCTGAAATTTTGGCGAATGCGGAGTATGTCAATGACACACAAATGTGTACCGCGATGGAAAAAGACGGTGTGCGGGTTGCAACCGTTGAGCATTTGATGTCGGCACTAGCAGGTTTAGGGATTGACAATATCCGTATTGAGCTAGATAGCCCCGAAGTTCCGATTATGGACGGTAGTTCTGCGCCTTTTGTTTATTTATTGCAGCAGGCGGGGATTGTTGAACAAGACGCGGCGAAGCGGTTTATTTGTGTTAATCAAGAGATTGAAATTCGTGAAGGGGATAAATTTGCGAAATTGCTGCCTTTTGATGCTTGCCGTTTTGACTTTACGATTTTTTTCAATCATCCAGTTTTGCGTCGTGGGAGCAATTTTTTTCGTTTAGATTTTTCTTCTTTGCGTTATGTGCGTGAGATTGCCAGAGCCAGAACTTTCGGTTTTTTACGGGATATTGAGTTTTTGCAGAGCAATAATTTAGGCTTGGGAGGCGGACTTGATAATGCGGTAGTGGTTGATGATTACCGTATTTTGAACGAGCAAGGTTTGCGTTTTCCTGATGAATTCGTGCGTCATAAATTGCTTGATGCGGTTGGGGATTTATATATGCTTGGCGCGCCGCTTTTGGGTTGGTATCAAGGTTATAAATCTGGGCATGATTTGAATAATAAGTTGTGTCGGAAATTGCTTGCCGAGCGGGATAAATGGTCATATAAGCAACTAGATACCATCAATTCAAGCATTAGTTACGGTGCGGAATAAGTTTGATTAAAGCGGCGGTTTCAAACCGTCGTTTTTATTTTTTACGGCTGATTTGTGTGGATTTGTGGTATAAAGCGCGCCGCTTGTCTTTCGGCAAGCTTTTTTGTTCAAAAAATTAAGCACAAAATATGAGCAGACCTCGATGGGTGCGCGAAAAAGGCGTTTTCGTGGTGCATATTTTGGAAGTTATTAACCCCGCGGCGAGCGGTTTTTTGTTGTTTGAAATAAAAATAAACCGTCTGCTGCAATCTCTTTGGAGAAATTTATGTCAATAGCAACTATGCGCGAGCTTTTTGAAGCTGGTGCTCACTTCGGACACCGTGCCTGTTACTGGAATCCCAAAATGGCACCGTATATTTACGGCAAACGCGGTGATATTCACATTATCAATCTTGAAAAAACTGTTCCGATGCTGGAAGAAGCACTGAATTTTCTTGGTGCGGTTGTAGCGAGTGGCGGACAAGTAATGTTTGTTGGAACTAAACGCCCAGCGCAGGAAGCAATTAAAAATGCGGCTAGCCGTTGTGGTATGCCATATGTGAATTTCCGTTGGCTTGGCGGAATGATGACGAATTTCAAGACAATCCGTCAATCAGTTCGTCATTTAGAAGAAATTGAAAAACAACTAGAAGATATTGAAAAAAATGCGGATAAAGGCAATTCTCAACGCTTGACCAAAAAAGAAATCATCAAAAAAGAGCGCGAAAAAGAAAAATTAAACCGTTCGCTTGCTGGTATTCGTGATATGCGCAGACTGCCAGATATTCTTTTTGTAGTTGATGTTGGTTATGAAAAAATCGCTATTCAGGAAGCACGCAAGCTTGGTATTCCTGTGATTGGCATTGTTGATACGAATGGTGATATTGACGGCGTTGATTACATTATTCCTGGCAACGACGATTCAGTGCGTGCAATTAAGCTTTATCTTGAATCTGCTGCTGATGCGGTAGAAGCTGCAAAAGCGACTGCGGTCGGTAAAAAAGGTAAAGCTCGTGCAGAAGCTGAAAGTGAAGCAGAAGCTGAAACCAACACGGAAGAAAACAATTCAGAGGAATAAAAAATGCCAGCAATTACTGCACAACTTGTTAAAGAACTGCGTGAGAGAACTGGCGCAGGAATGATGGAGTGTAAAAAAGCTCTTACCCAAACTGATGGTGATATTGAAGCAGCCGTTGAGCAAATGCGCAAATCTGGTCTTGCGAAAGCGGATAAAAAGGCTGATCGTGTTGCGGCGGAAGGAACTTTGGCTTTTTCGGTATGCGGTTGTGGTTCTAATGTAACTTTGCTTGAACTTAACTGTGAAACGGATTTCGTTGCGATGGGTGATGATTTTCAAGAATTTGCCGTAAAGGTTGCTGAAATTGCCCGTAAAGAAAAGGCGCAAAATCTGGAAAGTTTGAATGCTCTTCCATTTGCTGACGGTAGAACGGTTGAAGAACAACGCCGTGAGTTAATCGCAAAAATTGGTGAAAACATCACAATTCGTCGTTTTGAAACTTTCAGCGCAGAAAAAGACAGCGGCAAGCTTATTGGACACTATTTGCATGGTAAGAAAATTGGTGCGATGGTAGAAATTAAAGGCGGTGATGCTGAACTTGCCAAAGATTTGGCGATGCAAGTTGCGGCTGGAAATCCGCAAGCTTTGAGTATGGCTTCTTTGCCTGCTGATTTTGTTGCCAAAGAAAAAGAAATCGCGGCGGCAAAATTTGCTGATAGCGGCAAACCAGCGGAAGTTATTGCCAAAATGGTTGATGGTGCGGTGAATAAAATTTTCTCGGAAGCAACGCTTTTGGGACAAAAATTCATCAAAAATCCAGATCAATCAATTGAAAATTTGCTCAAAAGCAAAAATGCCGAAGTTATCCGCTATGTTCGTTATGAACGCGGTGAAGGCATTGAAAAAGAAGAAAGCGATTTTGTTGCCGAAGTTATGGCGCAAGCAAAAGGCTAATTTTTCTTTTGATGCTATTTGCATGCAAGGCGGTAATTTTTTACCGCCTTTTTATTTTTTTACTAGTCTTGATGTAAAAATTATTGGATATCGATAAATTACAATATCGATGTTTTATGAAGAAAGGAGTTTTAAGATGGCAAAAATTTTGATGATTAACGGTTCTTTGCATATTGGTGGATTTAATGCGCAATTAGTAAATAAAATTGTTGAGTTAATCGGAAATCAAGCGCAAGTATCTGTTTTAGATTGGGAAAATGTGCCTTTTTTTGTGCAAAATAAAGAGTTTCCCACACCAGAAGCGGTTGTGTCTGTGCGGCAGATGGTGCAGCATGCAGATGCGATATGGTTCGTTACACCTGAATATAATTATCAAATTCCAGGCGGTTTGAAAAATCTTACGGATTGGTTATCTCGTTCGCTTGATGTTACAAATCCACGCGGTGAAAGTGCTATTCACGGTAAAATTACCACCGTATCCGCGGCGAGTTCAGATGGAGGTTCGCATGTGCGTCCTATATTAGAAGATTTACTTGCATTTATCCGCACCAAAGTAGTAAAAGAACATGCAACAGGAGTTGCGATTAAACCAAATAACTGGGCAACTGGTATTTTGGAATTTAGCGATGAGGATATTGTTAAATTAAATCAGCAAATAAAAGCACTATTAGCTAAATTAGTATGAGGAATTACCGCTAATTTATAATTCTTTATTTTTTAAGGCACTAACAGCAATTAAATATAACGGTTGTGTCATCGTAACAGTGCCTTGTTGTTCGTCTAGTGGTAAATATGAATTTCTTATCTTCTTTGATTAACGAAACCAATCAATCTCGCACAGAAAACGATGCCGCCGCATTTTGTTCTACGCTTGATGCTTGTTTGGATTTTTTTGCATTAGGCGGTGCAAAACGCAATAATCAAGACCAAGTGGTGCAATTATTTAGCCGTGCATACAGTCAAGACAAACAAACCGCTGTGCGGATTTTGTTTTATTTGCGTGATATTCGTGGCGGTCAAGGTGAAAGAAAATCGTTTCGCACTTGCCTTGCCGATTTATATCAACACGATTTATTAGTGTTTGAAAAAATCGTTTCATTTGTGCCTGAATACGGACGCTGGGACGATTTAATTGCCTTTGTAGATAATACACAAGTTGTTGATTTAATTAAAAAACAATTAGAAATAGACCAAAATAGCGAACAAGTTTCTTTGTTAGCCAAATGGTTGCCGTCTGAAAATTGTTCCAATCAAGAACAACGCAAATTGGCACGCAAATGGGCAGAAAAATTGGGTTTATCTTTATCCCAATATCGCAAAACTTTGGTTGGTTTGCGTCAAAAAATCAATCTACTTGAAAGCAAGATGACGGCAAAACAATGGGCAGAAGTTGAATATGATAAATTACCGTCTCTTGCCTTTGCTAAACACACCAAAGCATTTTGGCGAAACGATGAAAAGCGTTTTCAAGCATATTTGCAAGCGGTACAAAAAGGCGAGAAAAAGGTGAATACCGCAACGCTTTATTGCTATCAAATTGTTAGTTTGTTGCGAAATGATGAAAAATCAGCTGAAGTGTTGTGGAATAATCTGCCTGATTACACACAGGGTGAAAATGCGATTGTTGTAGCAGATGTTTCAGGTTCAATGTATGGTGTGCCGATGGATATGTCGGTATCTTTGGCGTTGTATTTTGCCGAACGCAATCGTGGAGCATTTCATAATTACTTTATGACATTTTCTATGCGTCCGCAATTAGTGCAGGTTCAAGGACGCACGATAGCCGAAAAAATTCGCAATATTGAAACCGCAGATTGGGATATGAATACCAATTTGGAAGCGGTGTTTGACACTATTTTGCAAGCGGCAGTGAAAGCACATTCGCCCCAAGAAGATATGCCTGCGGTGATTTATATTATTTCCGATATGGAATTTGATAGATGTTGCCAAAATAGCAATGCCACGATTTTTCACAATGCACAACAGCAATTTACGCAAGCAGGCTATCGCTTGCCGCAAGTGGTGTTTTGGAATGTGGCATCAAGAAGTAATCAAACTTTGCCAGTTACAAAAGATGATACCCATGTGGTTTTGGTCAGCGGTGCTAATCAAACCACTTTTGAATTGGCAGTAGCAGGCAAATCACCATTAGAATTTATGAACGAAGTGGTGAATGCGCAGCGCTATCAGCAGATTAAAATTGATTAGTTTTATATGGTTGGCATAGCATAAATGGCAATGTACTGGACAATTTCAGGAAATTCGTCAGAATTTCGTACAGCATCAATATGATCCACGCCAGAGATTGTAGGTTCGACTCCTACGCCAACCGCTTTAATCGTTTAAGTGAAATCATCTAAAAATATATGAGCTGTTAATATTTTTTATTTCACTAAAAACTCATCTTTGACGATATTTTTTAGTTCGTAGAATTTAATTAAAATTTTCTCCTCTTTGCAGATAAAAACTATGCCGTCGCTATTGATTCTAAAAGCTGTTGCGGTTTTTCCGCCGAGCAATTTATCTAATTCTTTTTCTGATAAAAGAATATCTTTTAGCGTTAAAACTTTATTTTGTTTTATTGAATACACAATAAATTTATTTTCTGCTTTTTTGATTCCCGTTAAAACATTTTTATCTTCGAATTCAATTTTTATTTGCAGAAAATTTTCGCTATGAGAAAAAACGCTCTGTTTATATTTAAGTGCATGTTTTGCTGATTTATATTTACCGATATTTTCTTTAATTTCTTGACGTTTTTGTTTATCGAACTTATCGAATTGCATGTTGAAGTTTTCGATTGTAAGGTCGATTTGTAATTTGTTTTTTGCATCATCGCTGAGCAGTTTGTTTAATTCAGGATATTTTGTTTCAATGATACTGATATCTAAATTGCTGCATACCTCTTCATCATTAAACATATACATTGTTGAGCAAAAACCTGATTGCTGTCCTGCTTGACTGGTTGCGCCGTTATCGAATTCTTGAAAGGCTTGTAGTATAAGTTCGAATTCATTTTGTGCAGTTGAATATGAATTAAATAAAAATACCCCTGCAAGTAGAGATAAAACTTTTTTCTTCATAAAAAACTCCTTACAACAAAAGGCGGTAAAAGATACCGCCTTATTTTTGACAGAAAAATCAGCTTAGCAATCTTGTGCGAATTGTTCCTTCAACTTGACGAATTTTTTCCAGAGCGACTTGGGCATCGCTGACGGTTAAATCCATCAAAAGCATTCCAATTTCGCCTTTGGTAATCAGTGATTGCGCGCAAATGTTGATGTTATGTTCGGCAAATAGGCTGATAACTTTTGCCAAAACGCCAGGTTGATTGTGATGAATATGCAATAAGCGGTAAGTATCGGCTGGGGCTTGCGGCAGGGATATTTCAGGGAAATTTACTGCCGAAGTGGTTGTGCCAGCGGTTAAATATTTGCTTAATTTACCGGCGACTTCCGTGCCGATATTTGCTTGTGCTTCTTGGGTTGAACCGCCGATATGCGGAGTCAAAATTACATTCGGCAGACCGCGCAGAGGGCAATCTAATGCTTCTTCATTATTTTTTGGTTCTACGGGGAATACATCGAGAGCCGCTCCGCCCAAATGCCGTGATACCAATGCTTCATATAAATCTTCGATAACTACGCAATGACCGCGGGCAGCGTTGATAAACATTGCACCTTCTTTCATCAGTGCGAACTCGCGTTTAGTCATCATATTTTTTGTAGATGGCAATTGCGGAACATGGAGGGTAACGATATCGGCTTCTTGCAAAAGTGTGTCGAGATTGCGGACAGGTTCAGCGTTTCCCATTGGTAGTTTGCTTTCGACATCGTAATAAACCACCCGCATACCGAGCGATTCCGCAAGCACGGAAAGTTGTGAACCGATATTTCCATAACCGACGATACCCAGAGTTTTACCGCGTGCTTCATAGGAACCTTGTGCTTTTTTCGGCCATTTGCCTGTATGCACCATATGGCTTTTATCGGTCATACCGCGTAGTAGTGAGATTGTTTCGGCGATAACCAATTCCGCAACCGAACGGGTATTGGAATATGGCGCATTGAATACGGGAATACCGAGTTTTTGCGCAGTTTGTAAATCAACTTGATTAGTTCCGATACAAAAACAACCGACGGCACGCAAATGCGGTGCGCTTTCGAGGATTTCTTTGGTAAGTTGGGTGCGCGAGCGGACACCGACGATATCTGCTTTGGCGAGGGCTGCTTTTAATTCTTCGCCTTCGAGTGCTGAATTGATTTGTTTGATTTGAGAAAAACCGTTATTTTTGAGCAAATCAACGGCATTTTGGTGAATACCTTCGAGTAATAAAACTCGAACATCTTGTGTAGCCATAATTTTTGAACCTTTAATTTGAAAATTTGAGTGCGGAAAATTTAACCGTTTGCGAGAGATATTTTGCAAGCTTTTTAGCTCAACGAATTGGAAATATTTATAACTTTTGGTTTGCTGGTTAGATGCGAAAAAAATAAAAAGCACGGTATTAACCGTGCTTGAATAAAAAACCACTTGGCCTGCTCGAAGGGATTCGAACCCCCGACCTTTGCCTCCGGAGGGCAACGCTCTATCCAGCTGAGCTACGAGCAGAAAAGCGCAGCATTCTACACAAATTTTGTTGAGCCGAAGTTTTTAATCTTTCGGTAATTTGTAGGCGCGTTTTTCTGGATTTTCACGGTAAAAAATCCCGATATGACCGATTTTGGCGACGAATTCGCAAGCTGTTTTAGCGGTAATTTCAGTGATGATTGCGGATTGAGTTTCGTCTGGCAGATTGCCGAGTTTGATTTTGATAAGTTCGTGAGCGGTGAGAGCGCGGTCGCTTTCTTTGATGATTGCTTCTGTTATGCCATTATTTCCAATCATTACGACGGGATTTAATTTGTGCGCGGATGCTTTCAAATAGCGGATTTGAGATTTAGTTAGCATAGTTTTTCCTAGTTATAGCTGGTTGGTATTGGGCGTGTCTGAAAAATCTCTATCGACAGTTCCTTCGCTGCGCTCAGGATGACGAGGGTAAAAAATAGAACTACCCTAAATTCAGCGCCCTATTTAGATACCGTAAATATTTAGTGAGATAAAAAATTTTATGGCACGGAGTAAAAGTAGTAGTAGATGGCTTGCCGAACACGAAAAAGATATTTTTGTGCAAAAAGCGAGGGCTGACGGTTGGCGGTCGCGGGCGGTTTTTAAGTTGCAGGAAATTCAGGAGCGTGATCAGATTATTCGTCCGAATATGATGGTTGTGGATTTGGGAGCTGCACCTGGCGGTTGGTCGCAATATGTAAGTAGTTTGCTTGGCGGACGGGGAAAGATTATTGCGCTAGATATTTTGCCGATGGATGCTTTGCCTGATGTGGTTTTTATTCAAGGTGATTTTCGTGAGGAAGAAGTTCTCGCGCGGCTTCTCGCGGAATTAGACGGTAAAAAAGCGGATTTGATTATTTCGGATATGGCTCCAAATATGAGCGGCGTTAAATCAGTGGATCAGGCGAAAAGTATGTATTTGAACGAGCTTGCCTTTGATTTAGCGGAAAAATCATTAGCTGACGGTGGCAATTTTTTAGTAAAAGTTTTTCACGGTAGTGGTTTTGATGATTTTTTCCGTAATTTGAAATCTGCATTTTTAAGTGTTGCTAGCCGTAAGCCGCAAGCATCTCGCGACCGTAGTCAAGAGGTTTATTTACTCGCAAAAGGCTTTCGGGGCAGGAAATTTTGAATTTATTTTTGGATATACCTTTTTATTTATTTAGAACCACAAATTTTTCGAGGAATTAGTTTTGAACGACCTACGCAAATCAATGCTTATTTGGGGCGGAATACTTTTGTTATTTCTCTTTTTGGCGGACGGCTTCGGTGATGTCGCGGGAAGTAAAGATAAACGCAATACCGTGCCGTATTCGCAATTTCTAGGTGCGGTGCGTAAAGGCGAAGTCCGTCAAGCAGAATTAGATATGCAGGCGATGACTATTCGCTTTGTTGATAGCCAAAATCGCACATTTGTTACCAATAGTCCTGAAATCAACACTTCCGCTTTAATCGGTGAATTGATGGAGAACGAGGTTGCTTTTGAGAGTAAGGAAATTAAGCAAGAAACTTTGTTTTCACGGATTTTGGTGAGCTTGTTGCCTGTTTTGATTTTGGTCGGTTTATTTATTTTTGTGTCGCGGCAGATGGGAGCAGGCGGCGGTCGCGGTGGTCCGTTTTCTTTTGGTAAGAGCAAAGCACGCTTAATTCCCGAAGACAAAATCAAAGTTTCATTTGCCGATGTTGCAGGTGCGGAAGAAGCCAAAGAAGATGTGATGGAGATGGTCGAATTCCTGCGTGATCCGACTAAATTTAGCCGTTTGGGTGGAAAAATTCCTCGCGGATTGTTGATGGTAGGTCCGCCTGGAACGGGTAAAACTCTTCTCGCACGGGCAATTGCAGGTGAGGCAAAAGTGCCGTTTTTTACGATTTCTGGTTCGGATTTTGTTGAAATGTTCGTCGGCGTTGGTGCTAGCCGTGTCCGCGATATGTTTGAAGATGCCAAGCAGCACGCGCCGTGTATTGTGTTTATTGATGAGATTGATGCCGTCGGTCGCCAGCGCGGTGCGGGATTGGGCGGTGGACATGATGAACGCGAACAAACCTTAAATCAGCTGTTAGTGGAAATGGACGGTTTTGAAGACAATCAAGGCGTAATCGTGATTGCGGCGACTAACCGTCCCGATGTGCTTGACCCTGCCTTGTTGCGTCCTGGTAGATTTGACCGTCAAGTGGTAGTTGGTCTGCCTGATTTGAAAGGGCGGGAGCATATTTTGCAAGTGCATATCAAAAACAAACCGATGGATGAGGCGGTAAATATCCGTGATATTGCCCGTGGAACGCCAGGATTTTCTGGTGCAGAACTTGAAAATTTAGTCAATGAAGCGGCACTTTTTGCCGCTCGCCGCGACCGTAAAACCATTACCAGACAGGATTTGGAAGATGCCAAAGACAAAATAATGATGGGCGCAGAGCGTAAATCGATGGTTATGGATGACCGTGAAAAAGAAATGACTGCCTATCATGAAGCGGGGCACTGCATCGTCGGACGGCTCGTTCCCTCGCATGACCCTGTTTATAAAGTAACGATTATTCCCCGCGGTCGGGCTCTTGGTGTAACTATGTTTTTGCCAGAACAAGACCGTTATTCACTTTCAAAAGAGCATCTGGAAAGCAATATTTCCTCGCTTTACGGCGGACGGATTGCCGAGGAAATGATTTACGGTAAGGACGGTGTTTCGACTGGTGCTTCTAACGATATCGAACGCGCAACCGCAATCGCACGCAAAATGGTTACCCAATGGGGCTTGTCGGAAAAATTAGGACCGCTGCTTTATGCCGAAGAAGAAGGCGAAGTTTTCCTCGGTCGTTCGGTTACACGGCATATCAATGTTTCGGGCGAAACCGCAAAGTTGATTGATATGGAAATTCGCGAACTCATCGACCGTAACTATCAAAGGGCGGAAAAAATCTTGCAGGACAACATCGATATCTTGCACGCGATGAAAGATGCGCTAGTGAAATACGAAACCATCGATGAAGAGCAAATCGACGATTTAATGGCTCGCCGTCCCGTGCGCGAACCAGCTGGTTGGAGTGATGACGGAAATAGTAAAACTCGCAGAAATAATTCTGGCGACGCTGAAAACAAAGCTAAATCAGAGGAAAGTAAAGCGGAGAAAACGGAAGATAAACCAGTTGATGCTGCGGATGGAAATACCGCGCAAGCTTGATTTCTTTTTAATGTGCAAGAAAAATCCGCTGTTTGGGCGGATTTTTTTTATTTGGGCGCATCTAAATTAGGATTGGTTTTATTTGTTTTACTCTCGTCATCCTGAATGCAGCGAAGGATCTGCTGATAGAGATTTTTCGCCTACGACTCAAAATGACGAAATTTTTAGATACGCCCATTTATAACTTTGGAATAGCAGTGAAAAAAGACGAAATTTTTGACTATCCACAGGAAGTGCTGGATTTTTCCTTTGATGAGCGAACGGCAGCTGTTTTCCCCGATATGGTGCATCGTTCGATACCTGGCTATGCCGCGGTCTTACAAATGACGGCAGCGATTGCGGATTATTTTCTGCGTCGCGCTAATGCAGAAAAGCCGCTGATTTACGATTTGGGCTGTTCTTTGGGGGCTGTGAGTTTGGCTTTGAAACGGGTGATACCTGAAAATTGCCAGATTATTGCGGTGGATAATTCCTCTGCGATGACTTCGCGTTTGTCGGAATATGTGGCTGGTGCGGGAATTCAAAATATTCAAGTTCAAACCGAAAATATTTTGACGATGGAACTTGACAACTGCGATGTGGTAATTATGAATTTCCTAATGCAATTTTTAGAGCCGAAAGAACGCATAAGAGTGTTAAAAAATATCTATAAGAGTATAAAAAATAACGGTATTTTGCTCTTGGCGGAAAAAACTAGTTATGAAGATGATATTTCACGGCTTTTTCATGAGAATTTCAAACGGCATCAGGGATATTCCGATTTGGCAATAGCGCAGAAACGGGAATCTTTGGAACAAGTTATGCTTACCGATAACCGAGAGGTTATAGAAAAACGCTTAAAAGAAGTCGGTTTTAAGCAAGTTATTCCTTATTTTCAAGCATTTTCTTTCCGTGCTTGGGTGGCAGTGAAATGACTGAATTAAAAGCCGTATTAGCGGCAGAAGTTGATAGATTTTACCGCTATTTTCCGAGATTAAATAAACAAATAGAGATGAGTATTTTTATTCAAAGAATGGAAGAAATTTTTGCTAACAGGCACGGTAAAACGGATGAATGGTGGAAAAAAATAAGCGAGTTGGTAAGTATTGATAAAGCAGACTTAAATATAACTTACGGCGATGAAATAAAGTTAGAAAATGCAGAAAATCAAGCTACAAAAATCGATAAAAAAAATATTTTAGAACTTGCACAATTGCTAATACCATGGCGAAAAGGTCGTTTTAATTTATGCGGAATTGATGTGAATTCGGAATGGCGCTCGGAGCTTAAAATGCAAAGGCTGCTTTCGATGAACATTGATTTTTCAGGGAAAAAAGTCGTAGATGTCGGCACGGGGAACGGTTATTTTTTATACCGATTTTTAGGCAAAATGGCAGAAGTTGCAGTTGGTATTGAACCGAGTTGGCATTACTTTATGCAATATCTTTTTTTACAAAAGCTAATTCAAGATGAAAGGGCGGTTTTTTTACCTCTTACCCTTGATAATATTCCCGAATTCAAGGAAAACGCCGATATAGTTTTGGCAATGGGAGTTTTATATCACCGTCGCGATCCGATTTTTTTTATTTCGCAATTAAAAGAAGTTCTGAATAAAGGCGGAATATTGGTTTTGGAAACATTAGTTATCGACGGCGATGAAAATTGTGTTTATACCCCGAAAGATAGATATTGCGGTATGACAAATGTCTGGTTTGTGCCGAGTGTGCAAGCGGTTTGCCGATGGCTCAAACGCTTGAAATTGCAAGTTTTGGAAGTTTCCGAACCAGTGCTGACCACAAGTGAAGAACAAAGAAGAACCGAATTTTCTCCGAGTTATTCATTGCAGGAATTTCTGGAAAATTTTCCCCAAGAAGAAGATAAATATCCACCGAAGAGGGCAATTATTCTTGCAAGAAAGATGTAATTAGCAGATTTTGAAAAAGCAGTAGTTCTATTTTTTTACCTCCTCATCTTGAGTTTAGCGAAGGAGCTGCTGATAGAGATTTTTCGCCTACGGCTCAAAATGATGAATTTTTAGATATGCCCTTTAAGTAATTTTATAAATAGGCTTCTAACTAATAATTAGCAGCATATTTTATTTATTAAGAGGAATAATATGAAAGAAATTTACCTACTTACTCACCATCGTAAATATGAGGATGGTAGCGGAGCAGACAGAAAATTGTTAGGCACATATTCCAGTTTAGAAGAAATTGAAAAAGTGTTACCACACTACCGCAAACAACCTGGATTTTGTGATTATCCCGATGATTTTGTAATTGAAAAATATGAACTTGACGAACAAACTGATTGGAATGAAGGCTTTATTCTAGGTAAAAATATTCCCTCTTGGGCATCCGAAAAAACAGCAAAATCAAATGAAACAGCAGAGGAATTCGCCGTTCGTCTTTACAAGGAACACTACGGTAAAGAACCGATAAGATTAACTTATAGCGAATTTGCAGCACTTTTAGAATACGGTAAAAAGAAAAAAACTTATGTTTTGTGGCATTCATATCAAAATAATAAGGGAGAAGAACTTACAAAATGCCTTGGTGTTTATAGTAATTTAGAATTAGCAGAGAAAGCAAAAGCACATTATGCAACTTTACCTGGCTTTTGTGCTATTCCAGAAGGGTTATATATCGACGAGTTTTTAATCAATAGAAATAAATAATCTATGTTGGATATAAAAATTATGTTATACGAAATTTATTTTTTATCTCACCCAGATCAAAATAAATATAACAGTGCAGAAAAAAATACCAAAATCATAGGAATTTATTCCTCAATAGAGGAAATTGATAAAGCAATAGATCAATTTCATAAGCAAGGAAATTTTTTAGATAATCCTAATGATTTTATTATCGAAAAATACGAATTAGATAAAAGCTATTGGCAAACTGGTTTTATTTTAGACAAAAATATTCCAGTTTGGGCAGATAAAAAGGTTGTTTATACAGGTGAAACCAGTTATGAATTTGCTTATAGATTATGTTCAGAATACGGTTATGACAAGGAATTTATAACTTGGCAATATAGCGAATACGCAAGTTTAGTTGAATACGCTAAAACAATCCCTTATGTTTATATTTTATGGCATTATTATGAAACAGAAAATTATGATGATGTAATAAAACTTTTAGGTATTTTTAGCTCTTATGAATTAGCAAAAGAAGCAGAAGAGAGGTGTAAAAAATTACCAGGATTTAAGTCTCTTCCTTATTATTTTGATATCGATGCTTATCAAATAAATCAAATGCAATGGACGGAAGGCTTTGGTTTGGAATTTTCTGATGAAGAGCAAGAAAATAATAAGATAACAGATGAAGAAAAATAACAAAACAGTGCTATTTTAATTATTTATAAATATTATCTTCATTAAGAATAAATTTTTCAATGCTGAAATTTTCTTTAATTAGTCCTTCAAAGTAATCTTTATTTGTAAATCTTGCAAGTGCTTTTTCTGCTTTATCTCTGGAAGTATAAACTCCCAAAATATGCATATCATTTTCTACTCCATAGACTAAAATATACACCTGTCGTCCTTTTTTTATACTACTCTTGCCGATTGGTTTATCATCTTTTGCCCAATATGGAATATCGTTTTCTAGTATAAAACCATCTCCTTGATAATCTGAATTTATTTTCTTTTCGTTATACTAGTCAATTTCAAAATTATCGGGAAAATCACGAAAACAAGGTAATTTTTTATGCCCCTCTAATGCTATTTTTGCTTTACTCTTTGTGCTAAAAAATCCTACTATTTTGTAATCATAATCTAACTAATCGGTAGAAATTGGACGGTAATGACTTAAACAATAGATTTTTTGCATAAATAATCTCCGTATCTTTTGATTTTATGAAATTCATCTTGCAAGGAAGTAGGGTAATTATTTTCCCCATATTTTTGAGAGCAAAGACGATGGGCAAATTCTTTGCTTGTTTCATTGCTTTGTAGTGTTTCATTTTTTGCCCATAGGGGGATATCGGTATCAAGTTCAAATCCCTCATTCCAAAAACTTTGATCAATTTGATATTCAGTGCTGAAAAAACAGTCCGCTAATTGCTTAAAACCTGGCAATTTTTTACAGCGATTGATGTTGTTTTGAAGAGTTTCTATTGATGTATATACACCAATATTTTTTACATCTTCATAGCCAATCTCGGAATAAATACCGATATATTCCGCATTGAAATAACCGTTTTTGTGATGGTTTAAATGTTGCAAAAAATATACTTTATTCATAACTTCTCATTTATGTTTATTGCTTATATTCGCGATTAGTGTTTTTTCTTGTAATCAGAAAAAATAAAACTATCACTAATACCTGAATAAAAAAAGCGCCGAGAGTATCGGCGCAATGTTCAACTTAAAGGAGCTTTTATGTTGTTTTCGTTTAATCAAGAAGTTTGATTTCACGAATTGAGGTGCGCAGGAACGAACCTTTGCAAAGTTTGGCGTGAATACCGCCGATAAACGGATCAGAACTTGAAAGCGATGCAGTTGCAGTCCAGTCTGATTGATGCGTGCAGCTATTGCCTTGCGTAACTGTGTTGCGTTTAACTACATTTGCGCATACTTGTTTGCCGCTCGCATCGGTCGTGCATTCCATCACATCTTTTGCGGTTTCTTGCAATTCACCGTCGCCAGCTTGACCGTTAGCGTTAGTGCTTTGGATGATGCTGTTGGTGAAATCAGGGCTCATTAGCACAACCGCAGACGAGATGTTGTAGTTGTTATCGGTTTGTTTTTGGTCGTTATTAGCACCTGTTGAACCGCCAGTGCCTGTTCCACCCGTAGAACCGCCTGTTGTAGAGCTAACAGAAGTCAATTCCAGACCGACAACATTAGTCAAATCGCTGCTGACCAGTTCATGAGCTTCGTAGTTCGGATCAGCGTGGTTGTATTGATCTTGGAACTTCGCTTCATCGAGCATACCGCCGTTTAGCACATTCAGACCGATAAGCCAAGAAGAGCCGATAGTTGTGCTTGAACCTTCGGTTGAACCTGCACAAGTTTCTTCATCGCTGGTGTTGCCGAGAGCTTGCGAGCTGCTAGATGATTTTGCATAACTTCTAGTGGTTACGAACATCGAGTTGAGTAGCACTTGCGGTTGGGTAACAACCATTTCTGCGCTTAGGTTTTCCATACCGTTTTTATCTTCTTCTGCACCGAAGAGTTCGATATACCAACCTTTTTTATCTGCGCATTCATCGGTTAAATACAAAGGCTGTGCGCCATTGAGGATTTTTTTGCCAGAAAGTTCGACAGTTTTCGTTTTATCTTTCCAATCGGCGGTGCTTACCTTGGTTACATCGCCGTATTTCACATCACATGAGGCAGTTTCGATTTTGCGGTAACGGCGACCGTTTGGATCTTTTGAACCGTCATCTGTGGCAAATTTGCGTTGTAGCAAATCGGCTTTACGAACGGTTTTAACTGCCAATTTATTTGTGTATTGCTTATTACCTAGCGCATCGGTTGTTTCTTCCAAGCCTAAATCGTCGTAGATACCGTAGATTGCTTGTTTATTTTGGCGTTTGGTTTCGTCGTCGCGGTCAGCGTCGTAAATATCCGAGCCAGTTCCGAATACAACTACATATTTCAAGCCGCTTGCAGAGCTGATGCGGTAAGCAGCAGGAGCCGCGGTGATTGGTTGCGTGCTATCGCCGTTGTAGATTTTGTAGGCTTTCCAGTTATTTACGCCGTTGTAGCGCAAGTCGAAACGCCACAAATCACCTGAATAATCCCCTGCATAGACAACATCAATAATTCCGTCGAAGTCGGTATCAACTGCGGTAGGTGAGCCGAGTGCCATTATTCCGTCAGCATTTTCATCCGCTGCAACTGAAATCGCCTTAATCAATTGACCAGCACTTGCGTTTGGAGTTGCGGTTTTTTTGTTTTTCGCGCCGAAGTCATAGCCCATTGCATCGAAGACATAAAGAGTTGGATAAGTGTCGTGCAATGATTTATCCGCACCAGGATGACCGTTAGAAATGAAGCTTGCAACCGAAACATTGTTGATTACATCAGGTTCGGTTTGATGCAGGCTAACTGTGCCTTTGTCATTGTGATATTGCTGATCAGCGGAAATGTTCCAGTTTTTAGCGAGTTGTCCCATTGCTGGTTTAGAAATGGTGTAACCCATTTTTACGCCAGTGTCGCCAGATGCAGCTTCCCATGCTTGCAAGGATTTATCGTCGCCTGCGTCGATTGCAATTGGAGTAGCGGTAGTTTTAGTAGCGTCAAAGCCACCGATACGCATACCGAAGCTGCCGCGTCCGCCTTGACCCATATTCGCTTGAATAATGGTTTCTTGTTTGCGACCGAAAGTTTTTGCCGAAGTTACATAAGAAAGTCCGCCATTTACACCATAAATATGTGGTTTTGGTGCGCCAGAACCGTATCCTTCTTGCGCGGTTGCAGGGAGAACTTCGCCGAGAGTTTTACCGTCTTCGCGCGGCATTTCGGCTGGAAGATAGTTCAGGCTTAATTTATAAGGTAATTTCTTTTCGGCAAAAGCATCGTGGCATTTGCGAGTCGCACCGCTTGCACCAGCGCAATCTTTTTCTGCTGCTTTATCACGACGATAGACATAAAGCATTCCGTCGTTTGAGCCAGCGATGAAATAACGCGCTTTATCAATCAAAGGATCGCTATTTTTTTGGTCGTAATCAATAATTGAGCGATCAATAGTTGTGTCAGGAAGCGTAATGGGAGAGCCGTCCAGCACATCGCCCATCATTCTTTCATAAACCGCTTCTGGTTTTTCGCTGACATCATCAAGCACACGGTTACGGTATTTATCAATCAAGCGTTCAGAACCGAGTGCAGCAACCGCTGCTTCAATATCGTCGTCCGCCGTTGCTGATAAACCGCCAGCGCGTGAAATCCACGGTAAAAAGCCTGCTTTGAATTCTGCTTCTTTACCTGAATAGCCGAAGACAGAGGGGCTTACACTTGCAATATCACCGTAAGAACCAGATTTTCTTTCGCCAACTAAAATTTTGTAAGGAATGTTTGGATATTCCGCGTGAATGATATTCGCGGTTTCATCTAAACCGTTTTCGCGAGTATCACCGTCGAAATAATAGAAAGAAAGCACGCTGGACCAGTTGCCTGTGCGGACGCTCAAATTGCTTACCAACGCTTGATAAACCTGATGTCCTGCATAGTCGGTGCGACCTTCGATTTTGTGTTCGGTAGTTGTTACTTGACTTGGCGCGGCAGTTGAAGTGCGAACTAAATCAGAGTTGTAAGTTCCTCCTTTAACTGCCATTGTGAATATTTTTACGAATGTGTCATACAGTTCTTCTTCTGAAAGAGCATTAAACATTCCATATTGTTTATCGCTCTTTGTGCCGATTTGTAAAACATCATCACCGACAACCAACTCTTCATCACCGTTTTCGTTGATATAAACAGGGTTGTAAGCTTTGTATGCTTCGGCAGCTTCTTTCAAATATTGCTGACCATTCATTCTTAAACCGTCTCCGAAACCGATGGTAATGGTTTGAATGTTTTGATTACCAGTCCAAGGATTACCTTCCTTATCAGTTTTCTTACCATTAGCATCGACAGAAGTGATTAAGTCAGTTTGATCATTGTTGTAAAGCTTATGTGAGAAGAATGCAATACCGTTGTTGATTGGGGTTTTGCCGTCATCGTCCATTGGTTGATGACCATAGCCAATTTGTCTATTTCTATCAAAACCTTTTCCTAGACATAAGGTTTCTATTAAACAAGTGCCATGGTTTGGAAGTTCAGGGAATTTTGCATAGATACCGTCATATACCTTATTACGGTTTTGACCGTATGGTTTTGCTGGCCAATTGTCGGGATAGCCGAAGTTATGAGTGTAGGCAATTGATTTATTTCCATATGCGTAAAGATATTGGAACGGCATATGTTTTCTGCCTTTTAATCCATAAACTTCGGTGAGAACTGGATGTTTGGTTGCCGTTTCAAATGTTTTTGTATTAATACCAACAGCATTCCAAGATGTAACCAGACCACCACTAGCTGTAAGAATTCCGTTGCCATCATCTTTTAAGGACATATCTTCGCTATCGTAATTAAGACCACCACTTTGAGCTGTGCCCCAAAAATTTTTTTGTGCTGAATATCTGATTTGGTCTCCAAGAGTGGTCATCTCTCCTTCATCCAGAGTAGTTGCTATATCGATCATATCGGTGAACTCACGCATATCAAAGTTGGTATCACCGTCAGATAGAACGATCACATAGTTTTTTTGGCAGGCATATTCAATGTTTTTATAGGCGGTATTGACAGCACCAACATATGAAGCAGTGGTTGGAGTTGTGCCACCTGCCGCCATATTTTTGATGTATTTTGAATAGATTGTTGCGCCATCGGCATAGTCGCGTTGCACTGGTTTGGTATTTGTGCAAGGGAAACCAGCTGAAAAAGGTAATAAAGTTAGTCCATTAACAACAGTAGTTAGTGGGTTTAGTGTGGCTGGAATACACGTTTGTATCACTTCTGTCCCTTGAAAAGTTGGTGCATAAAGTCTGTTTGCCCAAAGTGGAACGAGGTTGTATTTGATGTTCTTACTGAAATCTTCTTTTTGATTGCTTGATGAATTTCCACCGCCGATGAGTTGTCCTAAAACATCTTGCACTATTTTGAGTTTGCTTTTCCCGCTAACACCAGAAAGAGGGGCCCAGCTCATTGAACCTGAATCGTCGATAACGAGGGTTACGCGAGGTTTCACCGTTGATTCATTCGTGCTGATAGTTGAATCTAGATAAGCTGGGACGACGGTGAAAGGAGAAACATCGGCAGTTGATTGAATGGTTTCTTCTGTGCCTGCGCTGTTGGCTGGTTTGCCGATGTTAGGGTCTGATGATTGATTGGGATCGGTTGAGTCGAATGCAACTGCGCTGGTGGTTGGATCAACTGATGCGCCAGTTGCAGTTGTGTTGCTATCTTGGGCATTTGCAGCGATTTGCGTGCAGATACCGAACAAAATTGCGGTACATATTGATTTTTTCATTAGTTTTTATTCCATTAAGTAGGTTGTGAAACTGTTTGTGCGAATGAGAAAATTTTTATTCTCACGCGGGATTATCGAGCGAAAATTACTCTCTTTCTGATTGTTAAATTTTTGTAACACCTCATTTTTTTTTTTTTTTTGTGATAATGCCAATTTTTGACAGATTTTAAGCGACAAAAATTGTTAAAAAATGTGTTTTTTGCTGATTTTTTAGCGACAAAAATTGTCGTTTTTTAGCTGATAGACAGATCTAAATTTAGGGTGGTTATGTTTGTTTACCTCGTCATCCTGAATGTCGCGAAGGATCTGTCGATAGAGATTTTTGACACGCCCAACACATTTTCTAACTCAATCATTTATCAGCCAATGCCTTAATTTCTTCGGCGTGGCGTTCTATAACTCTTGTTACTGCTGCATTTAATATTCTTTTGCCAGCTTCGGTTTTGAAATTTATCGGGACAGGTTTCCATTTTTCCTCGACGGTTTTTCGAACGGTTTGTTCTTCTTTTTTATCTTTTTCCATAGGCGTTTTTCCTTCTTTATTGCGTTGCAGCAGGGCATTTTTCTGCGATTTTTTCTAATAAATCCAGATTTGCCGCGATGATGATTTTTTCCTGTTTATTCAAAAATTCCCCGAGTTCTTGGCAGCTTTGGCAATTTTCGAGTTTTGCCCGTGCAGTGATTGTGTTCATCTTGATTTCTTGGTTGTTGGGAAGTTTTTCTTTTTTATCGATTGATGCCGCGTGGCGTTTGATGATTTCCTGATTTGCGCTTGCTTTTAAGAGTTCGACATCGGCAATTTCGGCAAATTCTGCGAGATTTTTATAGGCATTGAGGATGATTTTGTTCGGTGAGATTTCGCTAGGAATAAGCAGGAATTTTTTCCGCGCAAGAAATTTACCGAGACGGTTATTGCCGCTGTGGCGCGTGAGAAGCGGTGAAAGTAAAAGTCCCAAAATTATTGGAGATAGCCACAAAAGCTGTTCGGGTGCGAATTTAGCAAGTACCGCGAGCGGAATAATTCCAGCGATGATGTAAGACTTCGTTCTGGCAAGGGCAATTTTCCACGGCATCACATCAGCACTACGGCTTTGCGTTGCCCAACCTGAATCGCGACCCAAAATTATGTCGATGATGTGATTGGTTTGCAGGAGCATCATCATCGGAGCATAAAGCGTGGAAATAAAAAGTTCCGCGAAAAAACCCTTGATGAGCGCGAAAATTCCCCCGAATTTGCGACGGCGGCTTGGCAAAATCATTGCGGCGAGCAAGCCGATAAATTTTGGAATAAGCAATAGTGAAAGCGCAGAGAAGAAAAGCCCGAGCATTTTTCTGGCATCGAATGTCGGCCAATTCGGGAAGAGTTGATGAGCGAGCGGAAAGTATTCAGGTTGCGTGAAGAGTGCTTGCGCGGTAATGATTATCCCGACCGAGAGCATCAGAAGCCAGATCGGGCTCATCAAATATCCAGCGATACCGATAGCAAAATGCATTCGATTTGTCCAAGTAAAACCGCGAGTGCGGAGCACGCCTAAATGCTGCAAATTACCTTGTGCCCAGCGGCGTTCGCGTCCTGATAAATCTTCCAAAGATGGTGGCAAACCTTCATACGAGCCGTCTAAATCCGAATCCATCCGCACAATCCAACCGCGACGGCGAAGTAGGGCAGCTTCGACAAAATCATGGCTCAAAATATGTCCGCCAATCGGGCGGCGACCTTTGAGTTCAGGCAAACCGCAACTTTCGGCAAAAGCGCGGGTGCGGATAAGGGCATTGTGTCCCCAATAATTTCCTTCCGTTCCCTGCCAAGCATCAATACCGCGTGCAACTACACCGCCGTAAAGACTGCTGGCAAATTGAATAGTGCGAGCCAGCAAGGAACGACCGCCGATAAGTTGCGGACAGGATTGCAACAAGCCTAAACGCGCCTCTGCGTCCATTCGGTAAATCATTTCTGCGATAGTTTCGCCCGTCATCAAGCTATCGGCATCAAGCACCAGCATATATTCATAACGCCCGCCAAATCTGCGGACAAAATCAGCGACATT
The DNA here is from genome assembly GCA_017484165.1 of Cardiobacteriaceae bacterium. Lineage (GTDB taxonomy): Bacteria > Pseudomonadota > Gammaproteobacteria > Cardiobacteriales > Cardiobacteriaceae > RGIG9182. Next base: position 33,120 of record JAFUTP010000021.1, read on the forward strand.
TCCCGCTTTACGGGCAAAATTTTCGCTACGGCGACGGTAATAAACAGGAAGAGGAGATTTTTTGCGCAAAATTTGGAAGGCATTGGTTTCTTGTAGCCAAATATCTGCGTTTTGCGTATCCGAGAGAATGAAAATTTCACATCTGCTTGCAATAGGAGTTTGAGCGACACTTTCGGCGATGGAAAGTAAATTCGCCCCTGTCATTGCCGCATCTTCGCCATAAACAGGCATCACAATGGCAATTTTTTCTGTTTTTTTGGCGGCTTCTTCTGCTGACAATTTACGGCGACGGATTTTGGGAACAATTCCTGCCAGAGCCGCCGTTGCCGAAAAACTTACCCAGTAGAAGGTGAGTGAAAAAAGAAAAAGCAAAACCCACTGCAAGAGAGTATTTTTTCCGCTACCCATTGCGGCGTTGAGTTGCCAAGTGCCGATTGTGCCGACTGCGAGCGCACCGCCAAAAGCAATAAATCGCGCGAGATAAACCCGAAAATATTTCGGCAATTTGGCATAAGTCGGTTTTTCGCGCAGATTTTGCACGGGCATTGCGAGCGGCATATCTTCGGGAACGGGGGGAAGAGCACTCAGCTTTGGAGATTTTTTTTTCGTCTCTTGACCCAGTATTTGCTGTTCTTGGATTTCTTTATTTCTATTTTTTCTAGCCATTTGTTATTGCCTCTAATTTGTAATAGCTATGGAGCGTGTCTAAAAATTCGTCATTTTGAGCCGTAGGCGAAAAATCTCTATCGGCAGATCCTTCGCTGCGCTCAAGATGACGATGGTAAAAAGAACTAACCCTAGATTTAGATGCGCCCTGTGGTTATTTTTTATTTCGGATAACTTGAATGATTAAACCGCGTTTTGCAAATGCGGTAAAACTACATAACGATTGCCGCTTATTTCAATTCGCGGCGGAACTTTTATTCTCTCGAAGTAATCGTAAGCTGGTTGTAATTGCTGCCAAAAATCTGCATAAGGACTTGCCGCTACACGGTTTCGCATCGTCATAGCGTCCATTCGAAACGGAAAAATATGCACAGGCACGAAAACTTGTCCGCGCTGCAAGGAACTAGACACGATGGCATAAATCATTTCAATTTGTAAATCGTCCATCGCATAGCAACCGCTTGATACGCAATCACCGTGAATCATTATTTTGCCGCCCGTGTAACCGTGAGCGCGGTCGAATTGGTTCGGGTAGCCGATATTCATCGCGAGGTGATATTGCGAATTGGGATTGAGTTGGCGGCGGTGGATTTCATAAAAACCTTCGGGTGCTTGCTTATCACCTTCACGGTATTTTGGACCGAGCGTGCCTGAAAAAGTGCAAATTGGCAGACGGCGGAAAAGTCCGTATTTACCGTTTTCTTGCACAGTCCAGATTTCCAGAGTTTTCTCCTCTTTGAATATCCGTAAATAGGATTTTGCGCCCAGAAAAAAACCATCTTTTATCATTTGACGGGCTAAATTTTCCTGTGCCGCCGTGCTGATTGGGAGGTCGAAATATTCCATTCGAGGAGTTTTTTTGACGATGCTTTTCGGTTTTTGTTCAGGTGCGCAGGCGGTGATAAGTAGCATTGAAAGCGCGGTGCAGAAATTGCGGCGGTTGAAATATTTTTGCTGAATTGCTTGTTTTTCGGTTAAGTGTGAATTTATTTGTGAAGTTAGTTGTGAATTTTTAAGCATTAGTTTTATCCGTAAAGTTCCTTGAAAAATGAAATTGGGCGTATCTGCGATGAGATACGCCCGTGTTTTGTCTGAAATATTCATTACTGTTGATAAACCCAAGACAGCACATCGTCTTGCATATAACGGCTGGGCAGGGCAGCGTTATTGTTGCCAATCATCACGACCACGAAAACTCTTCCGCTTTGGGCTTGCACATATCCAGCAAAACCGCGAACTTTGTCGATTGTGCCCGTTTTACCGCGAATTTTTCCCTGCATCGCTGTGCCTTTGAAGCGTTTTTTCAGCGTTCCTGTTTCACCGCAAACAGCAAGAGAATTCCAAAACGGTTCGCGTAATTTTTCCGAGCGATACATATTTATTAGTAGCGAAGAAAAACCTTGCGCGCTAATGCGAGTTTTGCGTGATAGTCCCGAACCGTTATCAAGAACCGCACCGTCGGTTGCTACCCCAAATGCGGTTAGCGTTTCTAAAACCCCTTTGCGACCTTTTTCCAAGTTGCCTGGCACATCGTATAAATAAGCACCAAGCGTGAGCATTAGCTGCCGTGTCATTACATTGTTGCTCATCGTGTTCATTTTTTGCACGAGTTCCGACATCGGTAGCGATTGCCCCGTGTAAATCAATTCAGCAGAATTTGGCACAACTCCAATTTCTCCGCGACCGTCAAAACTACCGCCTTCGGCATACCACAAATCACGGAATAAGTAATACATTTGCTCGACAGCTTCTCCCATTACGACCGAAATATCCGATTTACCGCAATTTGTGCTGTATTTTCCCGTCAGCCGTAAGACAGCAAAACCTTTGTCATCGCGGGAAAGTTCGGGAGTGGGATTGAAATTTTCCGAGCATTTACCGCTATTTATCGTCATTTGATTGTCGATTTGCCAGTTGTTGATTTGCGGAGAAAGCGAGATATTCACGCCTTTTTTGCCTGCTGGGGTGAAAATAATCTTGATAGTGCGGAAATTCACCATAATCGGCGAAGGAACGGCGTTGTAAGCCGAATATTGATTACCGTCGAAACCGAAAGTATCTTTTTCGTTTAAATCTAATTTGTAGAGCGAATTGTCAATGATGATATTTCCTGCAATATGACGCACACCTTTGCCGCGCAGTTCTTTGATGAAATCGCGTAGGCGTTCTTCTACCAAAAAGGGATCGCCACCGCCTTGAATATATAAATTTCCATTGACAATCCCGTCCTTGTCAGGCATCGCATCAACGAAAAAACGAGTCGGATAGCGGTAATCATCACCCATTGCGATTAAACCAGCAGCCGTAGTGAAAATTTTGGTAACCGAAGCTGGCGAGCGCAATTTGCCTGCATTGAGCGAGGCTAGTGGTTTATCACGGGAAACTTCCTGAATAATCAGGCTGAAATTTTCTTTATTGACTTGGTGTTTAGCGATTAAGTTGGAAATCGCAGCGGGAAGGTTGTCAGCAAAGGCATCCGTCGCTGCCGCTTGCGGAGAATTGTCCTCGAATTGATATTCATTTGTTTGATTATTGCTTTCTTCTGTATTACTTTTCTCTGTATTACTCAACTCAATAATCGTGGTCGGAACTTTCTTGCTTTTGGCTGAATTATTGCTTTGTGCCGAAGTGTTGGCTTGATAGGGATTGCTGTTTTCTAATTCTTCTTTCTCGTTGAAATTGCTATCCGCCGAATTGCCGTAATAAATATCGGGTTCGTCGAAGCTTATTGAGGGAAAATCTAAATTGACATTCGGCATTGGGGAAATTTTCGGCGGAGCGTTTTCCTCTTCCTGATTTTTTTTCACCGCCATTTCGCCGATTTGCTCTTCTATTGTGAGCGGTTTTTTCTTTTCTTCGGCTTTTTGTTTTTGCTCTTTTGCTTGCTCTTTTTTAGCGTTTTTATCTTTTTTTGTATTTTTTTTGTTCTGTTTTGCGTTCTTTTTATCTTCTACCGCCTCGGTATTTTCATCTCCCCCGAGTTTTACTCGCACCGCATCACTGCCAACAATCGAATTTTCCGCTTTACCGTCTAACACTCGCACACCGCGGCTGGTTGCAGCCGTGCTGTCATCATCATTATTTTTCTGTGCTTTTTTGTTATCGGTAGATTTAGCTTTGGAGAATTTTTTGCCATTGCTTTCTTGTTTTTTTTCAGTTGCTGGTTTTTCTGGTTTTAATTCTTCAATGTCGGTATCAGTTGGTTTGCGCAAGATGTCCATAAAATCTTGCGCGTTGGCAGTGGCAATAACGATAAAAATAACGGAAAGAGTAAAAAGCAGCGTTTTGTAATAAGTAGGCGCAATTTTCATTTGTTGAAGTTCCTATTCGAGATAATTATTTTTTTGTAGTTGCTGTCAATATCGCTTGCAATACATAGTTGCGATAAAAAAGCCGACCTTATTTCAGTCGGCATATTTATTTGGAGTGCGGGAATTATACTTAAATACAAAACTGTATTGAATTCAACTGTAAAAATAATACAAAAATATTACAAAATATAGATAAATAAATATTACTCGGAGCCGAAATGACTTTTGAAAATAAACAGGAAAAACCAGAAAAACAATACGACGAACTCGGGCGAGTTATCCGCGCTAACCGTTCCGCTATCAAACGCGAGCGGGCAAAAATTAAAGAACTTGCCGCGGAAATCATCAAAATTCCTGAAACTCAATATCAATACCTCAAACTAAATCACGAACAAACCGCCGCTTTTCGTGAAGCAAAACGGCTCAAAGGAAATGCTTTTGCACGGCATTTGTCATACTTAACACGACTAATCGAAGACAATTTCACAGAGCTTGCAAAAAATGTCGCGGATATTGAACGGCTTTCCCAGCAAGCAGCGGATAAGAAAAAATTCTTAATAAATCAAAGAGTTAGCGCATTACTCAAAGACGAAAAACAAGCAATTTGCGATTTGCTGCACAGCTATCCCGATGCCGATATCCAAAAAATTCGCCAATATTTACGGGCAATCCGTAAATTTGAACAAAAACTAGTCGAGGCGGAAGAAGATAAAAATAAAGATAAAGATAAAAATTGCCGTGAAAAAATTCTCTTGCAGCAATATTTACAAGATATTACGGAACTTGAATAATCAATTGCGGTGAATAATAAAAAAGCCAAAACAAGGAAAGTTTTGGCTTTTTTACTCGTCATCTTGAGCGCAGCGAAGGAATTGCCAACAAAGATTTTTCGCCTACGGCTCAAAATGACGAATTTTTAGATATGCCATCTTGTAATAACGCTGAATTTATGAACGAACTAAATAATTAAAAGCTGACAACGCCGCTTTTGCACCTTCTCCCATCGCCACCACAATTTGCTTATATGGAACAGTCGTGCAATCACCAGCGGCAAAAATTCCCGCAGTTGAAGTTTCACAGCGTTCGTTAATGAGAATTTCACCGTATTCATTGCGTTTGACGCTATTTTTCAAGAAGTCGGTATTAGGTGCTAAACCGATTTGCACGAAAATTCCTGATAAATCAATGGCAATTTCTTCGTTGTTGTCGCGTTTTCTATAAGCCAAACCAGAGACGCGACCGTTTGCCGCTAGCACTTCTTGCACGGCAACCGAAGTTAAAACCTCAACATTAGAGCGTTCATAAAGCGCATCAATCAAAACTTGGTCAGCGTTCAATGTTTCGGCAAATTCAAAAACTACAACTTTTTCGCAAATTCCCGCTAAATCAATTGCTGCCTCAATTCCCGAATTGCCACCGCCGATAACCGCAACTTTTTTATCCTTAAAAAACGGTCCATCACAATGCGGACAGAAGGCAACACCGCGCCCGATATGCTCCTTCTCACCTGGAACACCGAGTTCGCGCCATTTTGCACCAGTTGCCAAAATCAGCGTGCGAGTTTCAATCATCTCGCCTGTTTGCAAAACGACCTGATGATGCTTTCTATCGCCTTCGGCAGGACTAATCGATTTAACAGCAACGCCTTCGCGCAGCACAATCGAAGCATTCACAGCAATATGCTGACGCAAATTAAGCGCAAGTTGCTCGCCAGTTGTTTTAAGCGTGCCGATGAGATTTTCGATTTCGAGCGTATCTTTAACTTGTCCGCCCAAGCGTTGCGCAATAACCGTAACTTTTAAGCCTTTTCTTGCCGCATAAACCGCTGCTGCCGTGCCCGCAGGACCTCCGCCAATAACCAGCACATCTTGCAGTGGAATATCACTGCTCACCACATCTTTTTTGCTTGCGGGATAGCGTTCGAGTAGTTTTGCCAAAAGCTGTGAGGGCTCAATTCGACCGTCAGCAAAACGGGTTCTATTTAAGAAAACCGACGGCACACCTTGCACATTGCGAGCTTCAATTTCATCGCGGAAAAGCGCACCGTCAATGGTTTCGACTGTAATCAGGGGATTGAGTTGCGCAAATTGATTGAGCGTTTGCACTACTTCGGGACAGTTGGTGCAAGAAAGAGATACAAAAATTTCAAAATGCAGTTCTTCTTTGCAATTTAAGTTCTGCACCGCTTTTTGCACATTGGCATCTAGATTTAGTGCAATACCAGAGAGCTGCATAATCGCCAAAATCAGGGAAGTAAATTCATGCCCCGACGGTATTCCTGAAAACTCAATGCCGCTAACCTTGCTTTCGCATTCCAGCGCAAAGGAAACTCCTGACCGACCGCCAAAATCTCGTTCTTGGATTGAAATTAAATTGCTGGCGCTGGCTAAATCTTCTAAAAATTCTTTTAATTCTTCTTTTTTGTGATGCTCTCCTGGTTGGAGCACTAAAACGATAGGTTTGATTAAGCGTTGGAAATAGGTTTTTAATTGGAGAAGTAGTGGTTCGTCGAGCATACAAAACTCCTTATTCCGATGTAGCGTCTAAATTTTTGTTGTTGCGAGAGCAAAATTTTCTGCGATATTTTCCAAGAATTTCGCGCCTTTAAGCGTTAAAAACACATTTTTGAATAAATAAATTTCAAAAAAAGCCCCGCAAAAACGGGGCAAACTTTCTAACAAACAAAGAACTAAATTTTTCCGACTAAATCCAAGCTTGGTTTTAATGTTTTTTCGCCTTCTTCCCAAGCGGCAGGACAGACTTCGCCGTCGTGTTCCGCAACATATTTTGCTGCTTTCAAATTACGCAACAATGCTTTTGCGTCGCGACCGATGCTGTTATCGTGAATTTCTGCAACTTTAATTACGCCTTCTGGATTGATGATGAAAGAACCGCGCAAAGCCAAACCTTCTTCTTCAATCATTACATCAAATCCGCGGGCTAGAACACCAGTTGGGTCGCCAACCATTGGATATTCGATTTTGCTAATAGCAGGAGATGTGTCGTGCCAAGCTTTGTGCGTGAAGTGTGTATCGCAAGATACGGCATAAACTTCTGCATTCAGTGCTTGGAATTCTGCGTAATGTTTGGCTAAATCTTCTAATTCAGTAGGGCAAACAAAGGTGAAATCCGCTGGATAGAAAACAACTACTGACCACTTGCCACGAAAATTTGCATCGGTAATCGTGCGAAATGCACCTTTTTGAAAAACTTCAGCTTTGAATTCAGGAACTTGACGATTGATAATTGACATAAATACCTCTCGATTGATTGAAAAAAATAAATATATCTGATGCAATGATTGATTGCATAAAACTATTATAGAGATTTTTTCCCGTTTGTTAAGCGTTTTTTACAAATTTCTGCGAAATAAAGAAAATTTTTTCTGACATTGCGGACGGTATTTTTCGTTTCCGTTATGGCTCTTGGGCGTGTCTAAAAATTCGTCATTTTGAGCCGTAGGCGAAAAATCTCTATCGGCAGATCCTTCGCTGTGCTCAGGATGACGAGAATAAAAATAGAACTAACCATAAATTTAGATGTGCCCTCTTAAAATCCGCCTTTTATCTTTTTATGTTTCATCAAAAGACTTGACAAATTCAAAATCACAATGAGTGCAAATTTAATCCACGAGTTTTTCCGCGCCTTAAAAAAAGAAAAATTTAGCGGTGAATACTCCAATCAAGACGCGCAATTAACCGTTTATTCCACTGACAATTCAATTTATCAACGCCGACCACAGGCGGTAGTTTTTCCGCGCAATACGGCGGATATTTGCACGGTGATGCGAGTTTTATCTTGGGAAAAATTTCGAGCTTTACATTTGACCGCACGCGGCGGTGGCACGGGCACAAACGGGCAATCTTTAACCGACGGAATAATTCTGGATTTGTCGCGGTTTATGAATCAAATTCTGGAAATTGATGTCCGAAATCGCCGTGCGCGTGTGCAATGTGGTGTGGTGAAAGACCAACTCAATGCTGCGCTCAAACCGCACGGATTATTTTTTGCTCCTGAACTTTCAACCTCCAACCGCGCCACCATTGGCGGAATGATTAACACCGATGCAAGCGGGCAGGGGAGTTTGCGTTACGGCAAAACACACGACCATATTTTGGGATTAGAAGCGGTTTTATTAGGCGGTGAGATTTTTTCTGCCCGTTCTACGGCACTGGTGGAACGCGGTAAATATCAGGAAGAAATGCCAGAGAAAGTCAAAAAAATCTGCGACGGATTGCATCAAATTGCCGCTGAAAACGCAGAACTTATTGCGGCAAGTTTTCCGAAATTAACTCGAACGCTTACGGGGTATGACTTACCAAATCTCATTAAAAACAATCAATTCAATCCCTGTGCGGTGCTTTGCGGTGCGGAAGGAACTCTCGCGGTTATTGCCGAAGCAGAACTGAATTTATTACCGATACCGAAATACCGTGCGCTGGTCAATATCGGTTATACCAATTTCCAAAATGCCTTGGAAGACGCTCGCACCTTGCTTGCACAAAATCCACTTTCAATTGAAACGGTGGATTCCAAAGTTTTGGGGCTAGCACAAGGCGATTTTGTTTGGGAAAGCGTGAAAGATTTTTTTCCTGCTGCGGCAAGTGGCAAAAATCCCGCTGGAATCAATATCGTGGAATTTACCGCGCCAAGCTATGAGGAACTCAAAGAGCTGGTAAATCGGGCAGTAAATTTTGTCCGAGGAGACAGAAGTATTCGCCGTTTAACTTTGACGATTGCGAAGACGGAGGCTGAAATTAACGCGGTTTATGCGATGCGCAAGCGTTCCGTCGGATTGCTCGGAAATATTGCAGGAGAAAAACGCCCGCAGCCTTTTGTGGAAGATACCGCTGTGCCGCCTGAAAATCTTGCGGCATATATCCGTGAATTCCGCGCCCTGCTTGATAAAAATAATCTTGATTACGGTATGTTCGGGCATGTCGATGCGGGAGTTTTGCATGTTCGTCCGCTGATTGACCCGAAAGCGGAAAACTCTCGCGAATTGTTCAAAAAGATTTCTGATGAAGTGGTCGCTCTGACATATAAATATGGTGGTGTGCTTTGGGGAGAACACGGTAAGGGACTGCGTTCGGAGTATGCACCGAAATTTTTCGGCAACTGTTGGCGGCTAGTGCAAAGAGTGAAATATCTCTTCGACCCAGAAAACCGCCTCAATCCTGGAAAAATCGCGACACCGTCCGATGAATTTGCGCTGACCAAAGTTGATGAAGTTGCTTTACGCGGTGATTTTGACCGTCAAATTCCAGCGGAAATATGGCAGCAGGGCGGTAATGCAATGCACTGTAACGGCAACGGTTCTTGCTTTAACTATTCATTGACCGATGCGATGTGTCCGTCTTGGAAGGTTACTCGCGACCGCGTGCATTCACCGAAAGGGCGGGCGATGCTTTTCAAAGAATGGCGGTTTAGGCAAGCGCAAAATCGTTTAAGCGAAGAGTTTGAGCGCGAGGTTTATGCAGCGATGCGCGGTTGTTTGGCTTGTAAATCCTGCGCAGGACAATGCCCCGTAAAAGTTGATGTGCCAGAACTGCGCGCAATATTTTTAGAGGAATATCACCGTAAATATTTCCGCTCGATGCGGGATTATTTAATCGGCAATTTGGAATATGCCTTACCGCTACTTGCCAAAATCGCGCCGTTTTACAACTATTTGTTAGGGAAAAAAATCGTGCAAATGCTCTTGAAAAAGACGGTAAAACTCGAACGGATACCGCTATTTTCCGAGCAAGCACAGGCAAAACTATCCGATTACGGAGCAGAGCTTCTGCCAAAACATTGCGATTTTGCCGCGCTTTCCCGTGAATACTCTCCACACAATGCCGTTCTGGTCGTGCAAGATGCTTTTACTCGTTATTTCGATAGCGATGTTTTCCGCGATTTTCTGCTGTTATTTCAGCGTCTGGGAGTGAAAGTCTTTGTGCTACCTTATTTTCCGAACGGTAAGCCCTTGCAAATTCACGGGTTTAATAAGCGATTTGAACGCTTGAAAGATAAAAATCGTCATAGCTTGATTGAGGCAGCTTTGTCGGGAATACCGCTGGTGGGATTAGATCCTGCGATGACTATGGTTTTTCGGCAGGAATATCGCAAAAATTCAAGTTTTAATTTGCCGATTTTGTTGCCGCAGGAGTGGTTGAACGGATATTTAACGGTGAAGGGAAAAGATATTTATATCCGTAAAAAAATAACGAAAAAAAAATACTTTTTAGCCGCACACTGCACCGAAAAAACGCAAATTCCATCTGCGGGCAAAGATTGGCAAAAAGTCTTCGAATTTTTCGGCTTAAAACTGCAAATTGCTCCTCTCGGCTGCTGCGGAATGGCAGGAACTTACGGTCATGAAAGCGAAAATCAGGAAACTTCAAAACGCTTATTTGAATTGTCATGGCGGGAGAAAATTGACAATCCTGAAATTGAACTGCTCGCGACTGGCTATTCCTGCCGTTGTCAAGTTAAAAGTTGTGCGGATAAGAAAATTCTGCATCCCGTGCAGGTCTTGTTGGAGAGTTTTAGCTAGCAGAAAACTTGCTAGAATGCCGCGCTTTTTAACGCTGGAAATAAAGAGTTTTGCGACTTTATTTTCGGTTTTTTCCATTTAATTTAAGGAACATAGCAATGCTTAATAAAGACAACAAAGAAGAAATTATCAAAAAATATCAAAGAGCTCCTGGTGATACAGGTTCAACCGAAGTCCAAGTAGCACTTCTCACCGCCAGAATTCTCGATTTACAACCACATTTCGAAGCAAATAAAAAAGATCATCACTCACGCCGCGGATTGCTCAAAATGGTTAGCCGCCGTCGTCGTCTTCTCGAATACTTAAAACGCACAAATTACGACAATTACCGCAAGCTCATTGCTGATTTAGGTTTGCGTCGCTAATTTTTCTAAATCTTCATATTCGGGCTTGTCCAATCGGATGAGCCTTCTTGCATATCAATAATTTCTAAAAGGTATCAGCGTGAAACATATTTCTACATTCCAATACGGTCGCCATCAAGTAACCATCGAAACTGGTGAAATTGCGCGTCAAGCAGATGCTGCCGTTATCGTAACGATGGATGACACCGCGGTTTTAGTAACCGTTGTAGCGAATCAAAATGTCGCTGACGGTCAAGATTTTTTTCCGCTGACCGTTGATTATCAAGAAAAGACTTATTCGGCAGGCAAAATTCCAGGCGGTTTTTTCCGTCGTGAAGGTCGCCCGAGCGAGGAAGAAACTTTAATTTCCCGCCTGATTGACCGTCCAATTCGTCCGCTGTTCCCCGATGGCTTTTTCAATGAAATTCAAATTATTGCTACCGTCATCGCCTTCAATCCAGAAGTTCAACCTGATATTCCAGCAATGATTGGCGCATCGGCTGCTTTGCGTTTGTCTGGCGTGCCGTTTAACGGTCCAATCGGTGCGGCAAGAGTTGGATTTATTAACGATGAATTTGTCTTGAACCCATCACAGAAGCAATTGAAAAAATCACGGCTTGATTTGGTGGTCGCAGGAACGGCAGATGCAGTGTTGATGGTGGAAAGTGAAGCGGATCAATTGTCGGAAGAAACTATGCTCGGTGCGGTTTTGTTCGGACATGAGGCACAGCAAACGGTTATTCGTGAAATAAATGCTTTGGCTGAAAAAGCTGCAAAACCAGCTTGGGATTGGACTGCTCCTGAAATTGATGCGGAACTTACCGAGGAAGTCAAAAAACTTTGCGCCGAGAAATTAACTAATGCTTATCAAATTGCTGATAAGCAAGAGCGGCAAGCGGCGGTTGCAACTGTGCATGAAGAAGCAGCGGCAGTGCTTGCACCAGAAGTTGAAGATGCCAAATGGACGGCGAAGAAAGTCGGTGAATATGTGCATGAATTGGAATATCGCACGGTTCGCGACCGCATTTTGGCAGGTCTGCCACGCATCGATGGACGCGACAACAAAACCGTTCGTCCTATAACAATCCGCACTGGTGTTTTGCCGAGAGTGCATGGTTCGGCTTTATTTACTCGTGGTGAAACTCAAGCTTTAGTTGTAACCACACTTGGAACTAGCCGTGATGCGCAATTGCTGGATACGCTGGTCGGTGAAGTGAAAGAAAACTTTATTTTGCATTACAACTTCCCGCCGTTTTCAGTTGGCGAAATTGGTCGGATTGGCTCACCAAAACGCCGTGAAATCGGACACGGTCGCTTGGCAAAACGCGGTGTTGCTGCGGTTGTGCCGAAAGAAAGCGAATTTCCTTACACCATTCGTGTAGTTTCAGAAATTTGCGAATCCAACGGTTCAAGCTCGATGGCCAGCGTTTGCGGTTCGAGTTTATCTTTGATGGATGCAGGTGTGCCGACCAAAGCCCCAGTTGCTGGTATCGCAATGGGCTTGATTAAAGAAGGCGATAGATTTGCGGTGCTTACCGATATTTTGGGTGATGAAGATCATCTCGGTGATATGGATTTCAAGGTGGCAGGTTCGGCAAATGGCGTAACCGCCTTGCAGATGGATATCAAAATCAACGGTATCACCAAAGAAATTATGGAAATTGCGCTTAAACAGGCTCACGAAGGAAGAATGCACATTCTGGGAATTATGAATGCAGCAATTTCCGCTCCTCGTCCTGATTTGTCGCCGTATGCTCCAAGATTTACTACTTTGCGAGTTGATGTTGAGAAAATCAAAGATGTTATTGGTAAAGGCGGTGCGACAATCCGTTCTATCACCGAGCAGTCTGGCACTTCTATCGAAATCGACGATGACGGTTTAGTAAAAATCGCGGCTACTAGCCAAGAATCCGCTGCCGAAGCGCGTCGCTTAATCGAAGAGATTACCGCTGAACCAGAAGTCGGCAAAATTTATACCGCCAAAGTTGTAAAAATTACCGATTTTGGTGCTTTTGTTGCCTATTTGCCAAGTAAAGAAGGTTTGGTGCATATTTCTCAAATTGCGCCGCAAAGAATCGAAAAAGTAACCGATGCTTTGCAAGTTGGCGATGAAGTGCAAGTTAAATTGCTGGAAATTGACCGTCAGGGACGGGTGCGTTTGTCAATCAAAGAAGCATTGGCAGCGCAAAATCCGCAAGCGGCAAATCCTAATCCAGCAGAGTAAAAAAGTTTTGCAATCAAGGACAAAATTGATACAGAGTTTTTAGGATAGATGGCAGAGTGGTCGAATGCGCACGCCTGGAAAGTGTGTATGCGTTAATAGCGCATCGGGGGTTCGAATCCCCCTCTATCCGCCAGATTTGAGTTTATTTTTACTAATCCGCCGTTTTGGCGGATTTTTTTGTGGGTATGTTAAAAATTCGTCATTTTGAGCCGTAGGCGAAAAAATCTCTATCGGCTGTTCCTTCGCTGCGCTCAGGATGACGAGACTAGAAAATAGAAAAAACTTAAATTTTTGGATGCGCCATATAGTCTTGCCGTTATTTTGAGCACAATGTGCTTACAATGTCTTTGAATGTATGACAAAATCAGTTTAGAGTACTCTAAACTCCTTTTTCTTGACAGAAAAAGGAGTTTGTTTTATTAAAAATTTTCAGGAGAATTATGAAAATCAAACGATTATGCCTTGCGGTATTAGTTGTAATTTCTATGAGTTTGACGGCTTGTAAAGATGAAGAAACTAGCGAGGCTAGCAAAGAAAATTCCAAGGCAAAAGCAGTTGCGGCAAGTAAAGCTAAATCTCAAGCACAAGCGGTTACGAAAAAAAAGAAAATTCCCGACGAGCATAATTTCAATTTGACACTCACGCTTGTCATTGACTTAAACGGTGACGGTATTGCTACTTCTAGTATGAAAGACGACTTCGTGCATTTTGATATCGATAACGACGGATTTGCGGAAAAAACCGCTTGGCTTGACGGTAAAGATGGGTTTTTAGCGATTGACCGTAACGCTAATGGCAAAATCGATGATGCCAGCGAACTTTTCGGGCGAACGGATAAATATGCCAACGGCTTTGAAGCTTTGAAAGAATTAGATTCCAACAGCGATGGAATACTCGATGCAAACGACAGTGCTTGGAATGATTTACGGCTTTGGCAAGATGCAAATAACGACGGAGCACTTCATCAGGACAATGAAAAAGAACTTTCATCTCTCACTGAACGAGGTGTTGAGAAAATTGAATTAAGCTATAAAAATCAAGACGATACCGACGGCAACGGTAATGAACATCGAACCCAGGCAAATGTGTATTGGAAAGATGGCAAAAAGACGGTAATTGAAGATATTTACTTCCAGCACGACAATGCAAAAACCCTCGACTTAACACAATTAGACATCAGCGATGAAGAATGGAAAGAATTAGACAAATTGCCGCATATCGATGCTTTTGGCAATGTGCATAGTCTTTGGGTGGCAATGAGTTCGGATGCTACTTTGAAAACAATGGTGAAAAATTATGTTGCTGCGAGTCCTGCTGAACGAGTTAATTTATTGGACGATTTAATTTATCGTTGGACTGGTAGTGCGGGCGTTGATCCATACAGCCGCGACCCGACGAAAGAAAATTGGGGACATGTGATGGATGCACGGCAATTGGTCGCACTAGAAAAACTCACTGGCGAACCGTATTTCGGTACATACAACGGTGAAGACAGAGACCCAAATCCGCATGGCAAAGCCGCTCCTTTGTTGATTGCTCAATACGAAAAATTCAAAACCTATGTGAGTGCACAAATTGCTGCTCAAATGGATTATCCAGAAATTTTTTCGCCAGTAGTTGTAGTCTCGCGCAAAACTTTGGGCGGCGATTGGTCTAAATTTAATGATTTAGTCAATGATAAATTTAAGAACGGAGAGATTGAGGAAGTAAAAATACTCTTCAACATTGCTATTGATTTAGGAAATTACTCTCCGTGGTATCGTAGGGATTTGGCGAAAAATTTAGATAAATTTGACGGTGAGTTAAAGGCAATTATTGAAGAAATAAGCAAAAATAAGCAAAAATAAGAAAACGACAGAAGGATATTGCAAATAACAAACTTCATTGCTTTTTTCCAATGTTTTGAAAAATAAAAAAGGGCGGTTTATTGCCGCTTTTTTTTATTAAGAATTTATTACTCAACCGAGAGGATTATTTTTCCGTGGCAATGACCGTTTTCGAGTTCTGCTAATGCTTCTCGGGCGTTTTTTAACGGATAAATTTTTGCGATTTCTGCTGTTAATTTACGGTTTTTAATCATTTCTAATAAATGCTCTAAATCCGCAATATTTTCTTTCACCAAAATTCCTGCAACTTTGATATTGCACTTTAATTTTTCTATTGTATTTTTTGTTTTTTCTACCGCAATAGTCGGCACGGTCAAAATTTCTGCGTTATTTTTGATTGCGGAATAAAAGTGCAAATCATCGCTGCCGTAAATGTCAATAAATAAATCCGCTTGAATATTTGTAAGTTCTGTGTCGGTAATTTTTCCGTCATAAGCGATAAATTTATCCACGCCACGCTCCAAAGCCAAAGGACGATTTTTTTCAGCAGAAATTGCGGTAATTTCAAGCGCAATATCGGATTTTTTGGCGTTCAGCATTTGCAGTAAAAAATGTCCAACTCCACCGAATGGTGCGGAAACAATAATTTTTTGATTAGGGGAAAAATCGATTTTTTGCATAATTTGCGAGGCGGTAAGCGCGGCAATCGGTAAAACGCAAGCACTGGAAAGCTCGACTTCATCAGGAACAATTGCGACATTTGCTGCCGTCGTTTTTATAAAAGATGCGAAACAACCTGCTTTTTGTCCGCAAACTTTTGTGCCGATGTTGATATTTTGTGCACTACTTTGCAGCACAATTCCTGCGAATTCAAAACCGAGTAGGGCAGGGAATTTATCCGCAATATTTTTTGCTGCCCAACCTAAACCGCTGCGAGTTTTGTAATCCAAGGGATTGATGCCGATAAATTTATTTTCTACGATGATTTCACCGTCAGCAAGCTGCCAATCAAGCGGAAAATTGCTGATTTCCTGAAAAACTTCATTGCCGCCAAAGCCGCTAATTGCCATCGCGAAATTGTTTTGCATATTTTTTTTCCGAATAAGAAATAAAAAAAATCCCCGCCAAAGCGAGGATTTTTTAAGAATTAGTGGCGCGCCCGAAAGGAATCGAACCTCCAACCGCTCGGTTCGTAGCCGAGTACTCTATCCAGTTGAGCTACGGGCGCGTAAAAGAGGCGCGCAATATACCGTGATTTTTTTATTTGTCAAGAAAAAATTCTGATGTTTTTTCTATGCCGTTGATTTTTTAAGGAAAAAATATTTTTGCCTGCGGTTTTTTTATTTCTATCTCGTCTTTCTCAATATCTTCTTCATCGCTAAATTTAGCCTCATTGTCAAGCTTGCCAGTAGCAAGCTCAAAATTTACGAAATCAAACAAATTACGGTCAAGCATTTGCGACGGTGCAATATTTGAAAGCGCGGCAAAAACGCTTTCCAGACGGCGATTGCCGATTTTTTCCCATTCGAGCAGCATTTGTTTTATTGCTTGGCGTTGCAGATTTTCTTGGCTACCGCAGAGATTGCAGGGAATAATCGGAAATTCACGCCATTTAGCATATTTAGCGATATCGCGCTCGTCGCAATATGCAAGCGGTCGTATCACAATATTTTCACCGTCATCGCTTTTAAGCTTGGCTGGCATCGCTTTAATTGTGCCGCCGTTGAAAAGATTTAAGAAAAATGTTTCGATGATGTCGAATTTATGGTGTCCCAGCGCGATTTTGTTAAAACCTTGCTCTTTGGCGAAGGAATATAGATTACCGCGGCGCAGCCGTGAGCAGAGCGAACACATTGTTTTTCCCGCAGGAATTTTTTCCTTGACGATGGAATAAGTGTCGGCTTCGAGAATATGAAAATCAATACCGAGAGTTTTTAAGTAATTAGGCAGCACATCGGCGGGAAAATCAGGCTGTTTTTGGTCGAGATTTACGGCGGTAAGCGAGAAATTAACGGGAGCACTTTTTTGTAAATCGATGAGGATATCGAGCATTGTGTAGGAATCTTTACCGCCAGAGAGGCAAACCATAATGCGGTCGCCTTCTTCAATCATTTGAAAATCATCGATTGCTTTTCCGACTAGGCGGCGCAAGCGTTTGCGTAATTTGTTGTAAGTAACGCTCATTATTTTTCCCAAAAAAAGCAGGCAGTCTATTTGTTTGATGCTTTTGATTTATGAACTTGGCGTGTCTAAAAATTCGTTATTTTGAGTCGTAGGCGAAAAATCTCTATCGGCAGATCCTTCGCTGCGTTCAGGATGACGAGAGTAAAAAATAGAACTAACCATAAATTTAGATGCGACCAACTACCGTTCCAGTCGCTGATTAAGAAAAAAATTGCAGATAGCTTGACGGTTTGATTTTTTTCTGTATGATGCGCGGCTCTTTTTCAGCCGGAATAGCTCAGCTGGTAGAGCGCCTCACTTGTAATGAGGATGTCGCGGGTTCGATTCCTGTTTCCGGCTCCATTTTTCCCCTTTGTTTTTTTTAACTACTTGCCCAAGTGGCGGAATTGGTAGACGCGCCAGCTTCAGGTGCTGGTAACCGCGAGGTTGTGAAGGTTCGAGTCCTTTCTTGGGCACCAGAAGTTGATGAATGTATATATAGCCGTGTTGAGCGGCTTTTTTTGTATATAGTCGCTTCAATTCAAAATATACCGCGTTAGCTTCACCTCGTCGTATTAGGCATACTTTCTTCGGTTCGCTGCCTTGTCTATTTTGAATTGGAGCGACTATGAAATGTGCTGCTATCACTAGGAATTGAAAAATGTTGCAGTCTCGTTCTTCTAATGAACTTATCGACGATAGTTTTTCGATTCAAACTCCCGAAGGCGTTGAGCTTTTTTATTTGCTTGCTGATCCCATAAGTCGTGCGATTGCTTTTGTGCTTGACGGCATTTTTATTTCTATCGGTGTATTTCTTTTACCTTATTGTTTGATGCTTTTGGGCTTCTTCTTATTTCCAGACTTCTTCTTTGAAGAGCTAAAAGTTATGAAAGGAATTGGGTTTATCGGAATATTTTTATTCTCTTGGGGATATTTTTTTCTATCGGAATGGCTGTTTAACGGCACAACGCTAGGTAAAAAAATTATGAATTTACGGGTTGTGTCAGACAATTTTTGCGCGCTTGATGCTTCGCAGTCGGCTTGGCGTAATGTTTTGCGTTATTTGGATTTATTACCGTTTGCTGGTGGTATTGGTTTGATTTCTATGCTGGTTACCGATAAAAATCAGCGACTTGGTGATTATTTAGCCGGCACGGTTGTGGTTTTTCGCAACTCGGAGAGCGTATTAAAAGAAAAAATATCTTCATCTATCTCCCGTCCGCCACCGTTTTCCTTAAATCGTGATGAAGCGCGCGCGCTGATTGATTTTGCAATTTATGCGGAAAACCACGATTTTTCCCGTTTAGCGGAGATGTCCGCGCCATTTGCCTCGTTTTTTCCTGCTGACTGCACGGTAAAAGAGCGAGTAGAAGAAATGCTTGCTTGGGGAAATTGGCTTTACGGAAAAAAATAAAAATTTAATCAGGAAAAAATATGACCGAATCTGAATTCACTGCCCAATATTCTAAACTCTGGGAGATATTTGAAGGGAGAATTGAAAGAGATTTTTTTGTGGGGATTAACTTGCCTGTGGAGTATTTGTGTTTGTGTGAGCAGCTGGCTTACGCGGAAGCAAATGCTTTTTCGGATGCTTTGCGTGCTCGCTTAAATCGTATTGCCCTAGAGATGCATAGGCGTTTATACAGCCAAAAACGGCGTTCTGGCTGGTTTTCGATTTATGAATTTTTTGCCGAAAAATTACCGAGTTCGATTTATTTCTACCGCTTTTATTTGCTCTTTGCGGCGGTGATTTTTGTTTTACCGTTATTTTTTGGTCTCACGGTTGGTTTGCTTTATCCCGATATTGCGGCTGTTGGGCATAGCGAATACATTGATATGTATGACCCATCGCAACGCGGGGATTCGCGGCTTTTTGATGCTGATGTGTATATGTTCGGTTATTACATCTTGCATAACACTTCGATAGGGCTGCGCAACATTGGCGGGAGTTTATTTTTCGGAATAGGCGGAATTGTGAGCCTTGCGTATAACGGTTGGGAGATGGGAATTGTTGCAGCTTTGATGATGCACGAAGGATTTGCTGCTGAAACATTTTTTCCGTTTGTTGCGACGCATTCTGCTCCTGAATTTACGGCGGTGGTTTTATCAGGTGCGGTGGGGTTTGCACTTGCAAAAGCATTCTTATTTCCAGGACGAAAACTCCGCCGCGACTCGATAAAAGAAGCAACGGCAAAGCTTTTTCCCTTACTTGTGTTTATGGTGCTGCTATTTTTTATCGCGGCATTTTGGGAAGCATTTTGGTCGCCAATGGATATATATCGCGGCTTTAAATATATCGTTGCAGGAATAGTTTGGTTTTCAGTTCTCTGGTATTTTTATTACTCCGTGCGACGCTTTAGAAATTATGCTAGTTCGCGTTCAATATGAGATTGTGCTTGGTTTTTTAGTGTTTTTTTATTTTCACCGTTATTTTTATTCCTTCACAACCCAATCTTTCAGCGTTCTTAATTCCTCATCAAAGCAGGCCCCGATTTTGTAGAGTTTTTTCTCACCCTGTTCGTATTGAATTGCATAACCTTTTTCATCGATTTGGGCGAGTGCTTCTTCTGCGCTGCCACGCAATTTGAATTCAAAAACATAGACTGCGTCATCGGTTTCTAGCACAAAA
>JAFUTP010000022.1 GCA_017484165.1 Cardiobacteriaceae bacterium
AATAATAAAAACAAATATAACTTGCTCAATAAAATATTTATATGGAATTAAGGATAAAAAGTCTTTACTTTCAGATAAATTTGTACCAATAATAGATGAGAGAATGTTATTATTCATTCTCCCCCATATTCTTCCTGCTGGTAAATATAAAACTGAAATAACACCGTGTAATATAATTAAATTGCGAAATACTTTATAATTAAATATACATAATGGTAATAAAAATACAAAAAACACAAAAATAATATTTTTTATGTTTAATTGAAAACCACAACTTAATAATGAAAAACAAGAAAAAGCACACAATAAAAATAAACATAGAATAAACTTACCAAAATCATTTTTAATAATATGCTTAAGTTTGTCTTTGAAACTATAATATATTGTGGTCAATATATACTTATGTGTACATATTTGCATATTTTTTCCTCATACCGCAAAAAATGGAATAATAGAATTACAAATTTGTGGAACGCTAAATTTCTCTGGATATTCCACACGGTATAAATACAAACCATATGGTGCTGCGGTCATTCCAGCTTTGCGGCGGTCAAGGCTCACTAGCACTTCCGCAATCCATTCTGGCGGTCGTTTTCCCCGCCCTACTTCAACTAGCGTTCCAACAATATTACGCACCATATTGTGCAAAAAAGCATTTGCTCGCACTTCAATAATCACAAAATCATCAACACGGACAACTTGTAAAGCATCAAAGCGACGAAACGGGCTCTTCGCCTGACACTGCGAGGAACGAAAAGCCGAAAAATCACGCTCGCCTAGCAAATATTGCTCCGCCTCCTGCATTTTTTCTACCGATAACTTTTGTGGAATATGCCAACAATAACGAGAAAAAACACCGCTCGCAGCAGAACGGTTCAAAATCACATAACGGTAAGTCCTCGACAAAGCCGAACGGCGAGCATCAAAATCAGCAGCAATTTTCAGCGTTTTAACAATACGAATATCAGATGGCAAATTACTATTCGCACCAAATGTCCAAGTATGAGCGTCGCGACTAATTTCGCTATCAAAATGAATTACCTGCCCCAAAGCATTCACACCAGCATCAGTTCGTCCCGCACAAACGCAAGTTATTTTCTGCCCTGCTACCGCCGACAATGCCCGTTCAACTTGTGCTTGCACCGTCTGCTCTACTGATAAAAAAGGCTGGCATTGCCAGCCCGAGTAGTTATAGCCCTGATATTCAATCAAAGAACAATATCGTTCAATCATTTTTTGCTTTTGCTTTCCAAACGATCCAAAAGATTTTGTGCCCGACCTTTTTGAATATCCGTTCCACGACGCATAACCTCAACCAACCAAGCACGCGCCTTGTCAGGTTTGATACCAGAATTGATGTAAGCAGCAGCCAAGTCTAAATTAATACCCATCGCGTGCTCATCAGCCTTCGATTGATCTTGCTGCGCAAAAGCTTGTTGCATTGCATCAGCAGAAGCTTGCGCTTCGATTTTTTGTTTTTGCTGCTCATTTTGCAATTCTTCTTTGGCAATTTGCTTGGCTTGCTCGTCTTTTTCCAACATAAAATCAAAGCCGCCAGCAGCAGATTTACCTTCATTATCAGCAGCTGCTAAATCATCAAAATCATCAAGCTGTTCTTGCACTTGTCTAAACGAGAGTTCATTAACCGTTGATTTTGTCGGTTCTTCGAGAACTTGCACGCTGTCTTCGTTATGGTGTCCTGCTAAATCATCGAAATCATCACCATCCTCAACGACTGGTGCAGCAGCAGCATTTGCAGAAGATTTTTCTTGTGGCAATTTAATCTTCGGAACGGAAACATCCAAAGTTTGCACATGAGTATCTTCGTTATCAGCAAGTTCGGAGAAGAAATCTTCCTCATCATCAAAACCAGAATCATCTGATACAGCAGTTGCAGCCACAACTGGTGCAGCAGGTTTGGCAACCGCTGGTTGAATTTCTGGTTGAGCTGCCTGTTTAGGTGCAGCAGCTTGTGCTTGAACTTGCGGTTTTGCTACTGCGGCTGCACGCGGTTTAGCATCATCGCCTTCTAATTCGAAGAAGAACGAACCGTCATCTGGTTTATCTTGCGAAGAAGCACCTAAATCCATTTCCTCTTCTTCAATATCAGCAAATTGCGACTGCGGTGGCGGAGTATGCAACGATGGAGAAACTGGTTCTGCTGGTGACAATTCAGGAATTTCTGGTAAATCGGCTTCTTCTTGGAATTGCGCGCCGCCAACACCAGATAAAAATTCATCTTCTCCTAAAAATTCAGCTGGAACTTGTTGTTTTTCTTCTTCGACTTGTTCTTGCTCTTCTGCTTCTTCTGGCATTTCATCAGGCAGAGATTCAGAGAGTCGTGCAAGTTGTTCTAATTCTTCTTCGTTTAATTCAGGAACTTCTTCCTCTTCTTGTTCCTCTGGTTCGTTATCTTGATAATCGCGATCATCAAATCTATCTTCTTCAAATCCAACTCCACCGCTATATGAACGGAGTTTAGAAATCATCAACAACAGCAAAACTAAACCAATACCGATAGAAGCCCAAGCAAAAAGCCCGCCGTGTGATGATTTCGCTTCTTCTTCCCCAGCATAAGCCGTTGCAGCTGATGCGGGTGCAGTTTCGCTTTGCTCTGGCGCATTGCTAGCGGTTTCTTCCACACTAACTACCGCGGCTGGTTCTTCTTGTTTTTCTTCTACTGCGTTGTTTTCTTCGCTATTACTTTCGGTTACAACAACCGCTTGCTGCGCCACTTCTTCCAAACTCGCAGAGGCATCGGTTTCTGTATCCGTGCCTTCAACGCTATCGGTAGAATCTAAAACTAATCCACGCGGCTCGGATGGTTGCTGCTCAACTTCTGGTTCGCTGACTGCTTCAACGGTTTGTGCATCAGAATTATCCGCAACATCAGTTTTTCCTTCCGCTGCCATTTCCTGCGGCATTGCAACATTTTGCGCTTCCGCTTGATTATTTGCATTTTCAGGTGCTTGATTTTCCGCCACTTGCGGCATATTCGCAGCGGCTTGCACATCTTGCGGAATAGTCAGCGTTGCCCCAGCCGAGAGAGAATTACGGTTTTTACCGAAAGCTTGTGGATTTGAGCGGTAAATTGCCTCCATCATCATTTCGGTGGAAACACCAGATGGACGCAAAGCACGGGCAATAGAACTCAAACTATCACCGCGACGCACCACATACTTACCGCCGTTACGAGCAACTTCTTCACGACGATTAACATTTCTTCCCGCATCAGAATTCGCGTCATTCGCAAAAGGAGAATTGGATTTTTTATCCGACAAACGCGGAGTTTGCGTATCAACATCTAAATTTTGAGCACTATTTCCTGCATTTTTAGCCTTATTTACCGCAGGTTTTGGTTTAGCATTACGCGGATTTTCCCTAACTGGCGCACCGTATTCACGAACAATATCTTGCGTTCCGTCATTTAATGTGATAACAAAATTCACAAATCCGCTATCAACTTTTTTATCACTACTTACCGCGATTTGATAAGTGTTACTGCCTGATGGCACAAGCCGTAGAGAAATTCCTTCCCAACCAGATTTGATACCGCGACCTCTATGCACTTGCGCAGATGCCAAAGAAACACGGGCAGTTTGTGCTTGTTCAGGAGTTAAGCCACTTACGGTAATAGTTGCTCTCAACGGTTCTCCCTGATAGGAGCTGACTTGTATAGGTCCTAAACCGACTGCATCTGCAATCGAAGAAAATCCCATACCCAACGCTAAAAATATTGCCGCACTTAATGCTCTGGACTTATGCCCGTTCATAGATTCTCCTTAAATATGGCTTCCATCTGAATATCCCATAGTCTAAAAAACAGAAAATTCAGTAGCAGAAAACAAATAAAACGGCGGGATTATATCGTTTTAATACAAATTCCGCCCAACAAATTGAGGTTTTTTTTCAGAGATTAATCTCATTTTCCCACAATTGTGCATATTCATCTCGCTTACGAATTAAACGCGTCGCGCCGTCTGCAAGCAAAACTTCTGCTGCTCGTCTTCTTGCGTTATATTGGCTCGACATCGAGATACCGTAAGCTCCCGCACCGCTAATCGCCAGCAAATCACCAACTTTCGCCTGCAATTTCATAGCTTTGATGAAGGTATCACCACTTTCGCAAACAGGTCCTACCACATCAACTTCTTCATCACAAATACCGTAATCAGCACGCGACAAATTGCGAATATCAACTTTTGCTTGATACATCGCAACCCGCACGAAATCGTTCATCGCTGCATCAACCACGAGAAAAGTTTTGCCAGATTGCCGCTTAATTCCCACCACGCGCGTAAGCAGCAACGCCGAATTGGCAACCAAAGAGCGACCAGGTTCAAGCGCAAGTTGATAATCACTGCCTGAAAGTTCAGCGTAAAGCGCATCGAGATATTGCCTGATTGTCGGAACTTCGCGCTCATCAGGGTTTTCAACTCCCAAACCACCGCCGATATCCAAATGTTTTACGACAATACCGTTACGATTTAGCTCATCAGCCAAGATTTTAACACTCCGCAACGCTGCAACAAACGGTGCAAGTTCGGTAATCTGCGAGCCGATATGACAAGCAACTCCGATAATTTGCAAATTTTTATCCCGAGCCGCTTGACGGTAAATCTCCATAGCGTCTGTTATCGCGACACCGAATTTGTTATCTCGCATTCCCGTTGAAATATAAGGATGAGTTTTCGCGTCAATATCAGGATTAACCCGCAAAGCAATCGGCGCAGCAACATTTAATTGCGCTGCAATCTGCGAAATTCTTTGCAATTCGCCGCGAGATTCAACATTAAAACAACCGATATCATTTTCTAGCGCAAAACGAATTTCCTGATTAGTCTTGCCGACACCAGAAAAAACACATTTTTTCGCATAATCACTACCAGCCGCTTGCAAAACTCGCCGCAACTCGCCTTCGGACACAATGTCAAAACCAAGATTTCGCTCCGCCATCATCGCAAGCAGAGACAAATTACCGTTAGCCTTAACCGCATAATTCACCGTCGGATGAGACGGATAGTTTTTATAAAAATCAATGTTTTCTGCGATTTTGTTCTCCGAATAGACATAAAGCGGAGTGGAATACTCTTCCGCCAAATTGTCTAGACGAACACCGTCAATAGAGTTTTGCGACAAAATCGACCAATAATCAGCTTGAATGTCAGTTTTCATTTGTATTTTTTTCATCAAAAATTGAATTTTGTTCTCTTTCCACGGGAGAAAATTCTCCGTTAGATTGAATATCCGCCGCTTGCGAATTTGCATCTAAATTTGCTGCCGCTGGGATATTTTTCTCCTCTGGCAGATACAAATCACCTTTCTGTCCGCAAGCAGTAATAAATAATAAACAGACGGTAAAAATAATATGCTTAATCATCTTTCGAATATTTCCAAGTTCCAGACAAAAATAAAGCCTTTCAATTAAGAAAGGCTAAATTAAATCATAAATAATGGAGCTTATCTAGACCAACATTCTTTTACATCAGCAGCATTTGTTCCGCCATTTGCACCTTTTGAGCCAGTATTAGTAAGAGAGAACTTCGTGCATTTTTTATCTTTGCGTGCTTGTGTATCAGTTGGTACAACAACAAGAGTATAGTCAGTATCATTTATGACAGTAGCCTCATCAAACTTATAGTAACAATTGTTTGTGCAGCCACGAGGAATTTTATCTTTATCAACAACACTCGTGATTTCTGGGCTATCTAATGTCAATGTCGTTCCATCAGAGCCTACAAACTTCTTATTCACTTGATAAGCCGTATTCAACCTTTGAGACAAAGCCTGCAAAGCATTCCTTGCTTCGATGCGGTGTGCGCGCCATTTGTAATCCTTAATTAACGGCATAGCAACCGCCGCTAAAACCGCAATAATCGCCAGTGCAACCATCAGTTCTAACAAGGTAAAACCAGATCGCGATTTGTTTTTAATCAACATAAATCACCTATTAGTTTTTGGTTAGAACATAAGTTGCTTGCAAAAGCACAGGAGTTGCCGTAGCGTTTTGAGTTGGGTCTTGTGAATAACCAGCTGCGGTAACACGGAAAACAAAAATATCTTGGTCAGCAGCATTCAAACCAGCACTAGCTCCACCGAAGGCATTACTCTTACCGTCAAACACTTCAATAACATAACGAGCTTGATGATCACCAGTAGTTTTTGTGTAAGACGACAAACCTTGACTTGCCTTCGCAGTATCGGTTCCACCTAAACAAAGAAATTTCGTTTCGTCGCACTTAACTTGCGTCCATTCATCAGAACTTCTTTGATCCATACAAGCTTCTTTCTCGCAAGCTTTATTGCTACCGCGACCGTCAATAATTCCACCAACACTGTTCCAATTTGCTTCATCGTTCCAGTATTGGTATGCGTTATCCATAATTTCATCTTCACTCTCTGCTGTCTTTGTAGAAGAAGATGAAGATGAACCAGAAGAAGATGATGAAGAACTAGATGTTGTGAGAATTTCTCCGTCCGTGCGGCGACGCATTATGTAATCTTCCGCTTCTTTTAATGCCATCATCGCGGTTTCACGAGCAAGTGTTTCATCAAAATCTGCACCAGCTTTAATTTCGTCCATTTGCGAGCTGTTCAACATAAAACGCAAAGTAGCCAACAGAATTAGCAGGAAAACCAAAACCGCGAGCAAAACTACGCCGCTTTCTTTTTTGTGTGAATTTAATGTTTTCATAAATATAAAACTCCGTAATTCCATTAACCTCTGAAATAAAGCGCATTAGGCAGTGAGAAAGTTTTGATATAACGACGATACATACGGTTATCATCAGCTGGTTTAACCCGTGGAGTAGAAGGTATAAATCCCTCTTCATTTGGATCGCAACCGTCGTAATTATCACCTTGCAATTTGCGAATTTCTCTTAAAGCACGAGAACTACTCGTTGTCGGTTCAGATGCAACCACAAAGCAAACACGAACACCAGTAACACCCGACCAGACCAGTTCATTATCAACTGATTTTGATGGTGATATTTGTATACTCGTGCTCGGATCTCCAACTTCCTTCGCACTCAATTCTGCTTCAACAGACATACCAGCAAGAGATTCTTTTATTTCATCTTTTTCTGATACGGCAGTTACTAAATATCTAAATCCGCCTTCAACAATTTGCGTACTACTGGTTTTATCACCACCAACCAATGTTTTCGTTGCAATCTTGTCGTTATCTTCATCCACTTTGTCATCAGCACCGCATTTGAAAGCATTCGCATCAAAACTGAAAGCAAATTTTCTGAAAGCATCCGTGCCATTCGTAGTAATTCCCTGATTACCTTCACAGTCAGTTGCCCAACCGCTCTCTTCCTGGGTGTCATTCAAACCTGCATTGCTGCCATTCGCATTCACCTGATAAACAACACCAACACTTTTACCGTCATCAGAACCAATAATCGGATATAAATCGGAAACTGGACTACCGCTATTAACCGCGTTATAAGCAAGTTTCAACGGTGTATTGCCTTTTTCTGCCGCGCCCTGTTTACGAGCATACATTTCCTTAACATTGTCATTACTTTGAATTGCCAAAACTTCTTTTGCTGCCAAGGTGCTGAAAGTATCAACATATCCCGACAAAGAAAGTTGCTGCTGCAATTGTTCATAAATTTGCCGCGCGGTTTCATCAGATTCAGCTGACATACTGCGCAGCAAATTGTCGCGGTTCGCGGTTACATAGAACTGCCCCAAAGCAAGCAGGATTATCAATCCCACCCCCATCGCAACGATAAGTTCCAGCAATGAAACACCAGATTGCTTTTTCTTGAATTGATTCATTTTTCTCCTCCTTACAGCACAAATTGCACAACTACTGCATCATCTTCTGGTGCAGGACTTGCTGCACCACCAGCTCCTGCTCCTGCCGCCGCACCTTTACCTTGCGATGCAGTTTCATCAATAACTGTTTTCCATCTAATAGTAAGTGTGTAACGATCTCTATGATGCTCACCTGCCCATTCCAATTTAAGATGATCATCAGTCATTGTTGGTATTTTTGCCATCAAACCATCGCGCCACTTTTTAGCATACTCTTGCGATTTTTTAACCGCGTCATCAACCATGTCTTTGCAATCTTCTGGTGGGGTTTTATGCTTACAGAATACGGCGTGTAAATTGTCTTTATTCTTAACATGTTCATCATCAAAAACTTTATTCACCGCACCTTGATTAACTATCAAAAACCCAGGCGCACCTAATTTATTCGCTCTCATTTCATCAATCAAAACCTGTGCTTCTCGCATTGCAATTGCACGATATTCTGCTTGTTGTGCGTGCCGAATACTAGCTTGATACATTCCCACCGGAATTGCCAAACCGATACCGCATAAGAGCATAGCAACCACCACTTCCAACAAGCTCATTCCCTGTTGATTTTTATGTAAATATTTCCCTTTGTGGCTGGAAATATTCGTTTTGAAACGAGATTTCATAAATACCTCAATTTATATAAATAAGTTAATTTCTAAAAGAGACCATAAAAGAGCGCGGAATTTTATATTGAAAACCTTACCCTTTCAACATCTCTGCCTTATCTGTTTTTTCCCAGGAAAATTCTGGCAACTCGCGTCCGAAATGTCCGTATGCGGCAGTATTTGAATAAATCGGTCGGATTAAATCTAACATTTCGATAATACCGAATGGTGTTAAATCGAAAGTTTTGTTAATTTTTGCGACGATTTCCTCATCTGGAATTTTTCCTGTTCCGAAAGAATTGAGCATTACCGAAGTCGGTTCTGCCACTCCGATAGCGTAAGAAATTTGCACTTCACATTTATCGGCAAGCCCTGCGGCAACGACATTTTTTGCAACATATCTTGCAGCATAAGCAGCACTTCTATCTACTTTACTCGGATCTTTTCCTGAAAATGCACCGCCACCGTGATGCGCGCTACCGCCGTAAGTATCGACAATAATTTTCCGCCCCGTCAAACCGCAATCTCCAACTGGACCGCCGATGACGAATTTTCCCGTCGGATTGATGTGATATTTCGTATTTTTATCCAACCATTCAGCAGGCAAAACTTTATCGATAATCAGCTCTCGAACGGCTTCGTGCAAATCTTTTTGGCTAATCTCTGGATCGTGCTGCGTTGATAAAACTACCGTATCAATGCCGATAATTTTTTCATCTTCATACTTAAAAGTAATTTGACTTTTCGCATCTGGACGCAGCCACGGCAAAATTTTGTCTTTACGCAGCTGCGCTTGCCGTTCCACCAAGCGGTGAGCAAACAATATCGGAGCGGGCATTAAAACTTCGGTTTCACGGCAAGCATAGCCGAACATCAACCCCTGATCTCCTGCGCCCTGACGGCGTTTTTCTTCTCTATCAACACCTTGGGCAATATCCGCCGACTGCTTACCGATAGCGTTGAGCACGGCACAAGTTCTACCGTCAAAACCGACTTCTGAACTGTTGTAACCGATACTTGCGATTTTTTCCCGCACGATTTCCTCTAAATCCACCCAAGCTTCGGTCGAAACCTCGCCAGCGACGATAACCATTCCTGTTTTAATCAAGGTTTCGCAAGCAACGCGAGCGTTTTTATCTTTCTCAATAATCGCATCCAACACCGCATCGGATATTTGATCGGCGATTTTGTCGGGATGTCCTTCTGATACGGATTCGGAGGTAAATAAATAGCGATTTGTCATTATTTTTTCCCTTCAATCAAAACTTAAATCTTTCCGTGGCAATCTTTGAACTTCTGACCGCTACCGCAAGGACAAGGATCATTTCTTGCGACATTGGCAAAAGCGGGATTTTCACGCATAGGTTTTTGTTCGTTTTCGTCTTCTGATTTTTGGCTATCGTTTTCATCAGTCGAGCGCGCTTCACCGTTGTTATGAATAGCTTCATCGATTGAAATTCCTTCTGGATTTGAACCGTCTGGTTCTTCGCCCTGCCCTTCTGGCATCTCAAACGCTATCCGCACCAAATTCGCGATGATTTGGTTTTGCATACTTTTCAGAAGTTCGCTGAATAATTCGAAACTTTCCCGTTGATACTCCCGTTTTGGATCTTTTTGCGCCCGCGAGCGTAACCAAATCGACTGACGGAGCATATCCATCGTCGCGAGATGATTTTTCCATTGCTCATCGATAACTTGCAGAGAAATAAATTTTTCTGCCCAATCCATCGGTTCTTTACCGTAAGTTTTACGCTTAAAGTTGTCGTAAGCCACTAGCGCATTGGTTAATTCCTCGGCAAGCTGCTCGGTGGTGTATTCAGGATTTTTTTCTAATACCTCTTTAATGTCGAGCTTGATGAGGAAATTCGTCTCCAATGCTTTTTCTAATCCCGCAATATCCCAAGCTTGCCGCACTTCTTCTGCGGGACAAAATCTATCGGTCATTCGATAAACAACTTCACCGCGCATATCGGCAATCATCGCGTTAATTTCGGCTGCATCCATAATTTCCGTGCGCTGACGGTAAATAACCTTTCTTTGCTCATTGGCAACATCGTCATATTCCAGCAGATGCTTGCGCGCATCGAAGTTATGCGCTTCTACTTTGCGTTGTGCGCCTTCGATTTGCCGTGAAACCATTTTGCTTTCGATGGCATCTTTGCTATTCATACCGAGTTTGCTCATCATTGCAGCCATTTTGTCGCCTGCAAAAATCCGCACCAAGTTATCGTCGAGCGCGACATAAAAACGGCTTGAACCTGGGTCGCCTTGCCGTCCTGAACGACCGCGCAACTGATTGTCAATCCGACGCGATTCGTGGCGTTCCGCACCGATAACATGTAAGCCGCCAGCACGAATTACCGCATCGTGGCGTTCTTGCCATTGGGCGGTTACCGCTGATTTTTGAATATCGTCCGCTTTTTCGCCGAGCGCAGCCAATTCCGCTTTTAAGTTACCGCCCAAGACGATATCGGTTCCGCGTCCTGCCATATTTGTCGCGATAGTTACCGTTGCTGGTCTGCCAGCGTTGGCAATAATTTCCGCCTCCCGTTGATGCTGCTTTGCATTCAATACTTCGTGCTTAATTTCTGCTTGTTTGAGCAATTTTGAAATCGTTTCAGAACTTTCAATCGAAGCCGTTCCCACCAAAACTGGCTGACCTTTCGCTTGACATTCCTTAATTTCCGCGATGATTGCTTGATATTTACCGTCTTGATTGAGATAAATTCGGTCGGTATGGTCAATTCTGGCAACGGGTTTATTAGTCGGAATAACTACCGTTTCTAAACCGTAAATTTCCTGAAATTCAAACGCTTCGGTATCCGCCGTCCCAGTCATACCAGCAAGTTTGCCGTAAAGACGGAAAAAGTTTTGATAAGTAATCGATGCCAGAGTTTGGCTTTCTTGCTTGACAGGCACGCCTTCTTTGATTTCGATTGCCTGATGCAAACCATCTGACCAGCGTCTGCCTTCCATTGTCCGTCCCGTAAATTCATCGACGATGACAACTTCATAATCCTTGACAATGTAATCAACATCTTTATGGAATAAATAATGCGCCCGCAAACAAGCGGTTAAATGATGGAAAACACCGATATTTTTCGCGCTATAAATCCCTTCGCCAGCGGTAATAATTCCGCTATCAATCAGGAGTTTTTCAACTTTATCGTGCCCCGTTTCGGTAAGCGAAACTTGCTTGGTTTTTTCATCAACGGAAAAATCGCCTTCCCCGTCTTTTTCCTCTTGCTTAACCAATTGCGGCACAAGTTCGTTCAAGCGGTAATAAAGTTCGGTGTTATCGTCAGCTTGTCCCGAAATAATCAGCGGTGTGCGCGCCTCATCAATCAAAATTGAATCCACCTCATCGACAATCGCAAAATTCAGCTGCCGTTGCAAGCGTTCTTCGGGCTCGATTGCCATATTGGTGCGCAGATAATCAAAACCGAATTCGTTGTTTGTGCCGTAAGTAATATCGGCGCGATATGCCTTTTGCTTTTCTGGAACTGGCATTCCAGAGACAATCACCCCAACCGATAATCCGAGAAAGTTATAAAGCGGTTTCAAATCGTGAGCATCACGCATCGCCAGATAATCATTCACCGTAACAACATGCACACCTTTCCAATCAAGTGCATTCAAATAAACCGCCAGAGTCGCAACCAGAGTTTTACCTTCACCCGTGCGCATTTCGGCAATTTTTCCTTCGTGCAAAACCATTCCGCCGATAAGTTGCACATCGTAAATCCGCATTCCTAGCGTTCTTTTACCCGCTTCCCGCACTACCGCAAATGCCTCGATGAGCAACTCATCCAAACTCGCACCTTTACTAATTCTTTCGCGAAATTCACGAGTTTTTGCCGCCAATGCCTTGTCATCCAAAGCTTCCATCGACTTTTCAAGCGCATTGATTTTTTCGACTTTTTTCGACAATTGTTTAATCAATCGTTCATTGCGAGAACCGAACATTGCGGTTGCGAGTTTATTGAGCATATGTAAATCCTGTTTATTCTTAAAAATAACCGCCAATGTTAGCGGTATGCCCGTATCTTTTGGGTTTATTTACTAAAACTTCAAGTCTTACCTTTCATAGACGGGCACATCTAAATTTAGGCTTAGTTCTATTTTTACATCGTCATCCTGAATGCCGCGAAGGATCTTCCGATAGAGATTTTTCGCCTACGGCTCAAAATGACGATTTTTTAGACACGCCCAGACTAGTTCTAGTTTTTCCACCTCGTCATCTTGAGCGCAGCGAAGGATGACGAGACTAAAACGAATAGAACTCATCCTAAATTTAGATGCGCCCTACTTTCATTCCACTTCTTTTTTGCATATTTTCATAATTATTTCTTATAACCGTAGTTACGAACATACGGCTAATATTTACCATCTTTCAACGCCAATTTAGGAATTTTTATGTGTGCAAAACATTCATTACAAGAAAATAACCGCAATACCGTGATTATTTGGTTTGCGGCGATGTTTTTAGGTTTCACTCTTGGGTTTATAAATTTACCCTTTTTACAGGAATTTTTTAACCTCATCGCTAAAATTTTTACCAGACTATTTCAATTTATTGCCATTCCCGTAATTGCTATTGCGGTTATCGGCACGCTTGCGGATTTAGCGGATAAAAAAGGGACGAGTAAAATTTTCAGCCGCACGATTTTTTACACTCTTTCTACTACTTTCGCCGCGGCAATTGTTGCACTCTTACTATTTATTATCATATCTCCCAGTGCAATTTCTGGCGTAAATGCCAATATTTCCGACATACCTGTTAGCACAGAAAAATTAAGCTATTCTGAGCATTTTATTTCCATCATTCCTAATAATATTTTGCAGCCTTTCCTCTCTGGAAATGTCCTCTCCGTATTATTAGTTGCATTTGCTATTGGCTTATCGCTTGCATTTATGCCGAAGAGTGATAACCGCGAAGTTTTAATAAAAGCCGTTCGCGGAATGCAGGAATTGCTCTTTACTCTCATCAAGGGTTTAATTTTTATTCTTCCCGTCGGCGTTTTAGCATTTTCTGCCCAGCTCGTCGTAGAACTAAAACAAGGCGCAGCGGTAGAAGGATTAGCGCAATATACGGCAGTAGTTATAACTAGTAATTTATTGCAATTCTTTGTAGTTTTACCTTTATTTCTACTCGCGAAAAAAAT
Source organism: Cardiobacteriaceae bacterium (assembly GCA_017484165.1). Lineage (GTDB taxonomy): Bacteria > Pseudomonadota > Gammaproteobacteria > Cardiobacteriales > Cardiobacteriaceae > RGIG9182. The sequence continues at coordinate 13,592 of JAFUTP010000022.1, forward strand.
CAATCCCCTAACCGTAATTAAAGCTATGTCGCCTGCCTTGGCATTTGCGTTTTTCTCGAAAAGTTCCGCTGCCACCTTACCTTTGACCTTATCTTCTGCTGAAAATAATCTCAAACTAAACCCGCGCATTGCCCGTTTTGTTCTGCCAATTTGCACCACGATAAATATGAACGGTTGTGCGGCGTTTATTTTGATTACTTCCTTGTTTTTAATGAAAAATTCAGGGATTGAACTCTCCATCGGCACGATGATTATTTGGGCGTTTATTGCGGTGATTGCAGCGGTTGGAAATGCTGGCGTGCCGATGGGTTGCTACTTTCTAACGCTATCTTTGATGAGTTCGATGAATGTCAATATTGAAATTATGGCGATTATTCTGCCGATTTATGCCGTCATCGATATGATTGAAACGGGAGTGAATGTTTGGAGTGATTCGGTTGTTGCCACGATTACAAATAAAGATTTGGCAAACAAACTTGATGTAAGTGAAATTCAAGAACCGCAAGCGGCTTGATTTTTATACTCTTGATAGATAAATCTACACTCTTAATAAATAAAAAGGCGGCTCTTACACCGCCTTTTTTCATCTCTTATATTCTTTTTAATACAAACGCCAACCAATACCAGCTGCAACTCCGTAATGTCCGCGAGAATTTCCCGAACCCGTTGCCTTAAAGCGCCAATTTCCGTTGTCTGACATATGCGAATAACCGATGGCATAACCCGTTTCCCCACGGTAACTACCGCCAGAAACCCCCATCACACCTTCACCCGGCAGCGCAGAATGCGGCATTACCGCCGCAGCAATCGATTGCGCAATACCAGCACTAGCGTGTCTATCAACGGAATCGATGCGTTGATTTATCCGTCCTTCCATCGCCCCCAATGACGGCGCAACCACCGTTCCAAGCGCATTACGCAATTGTCCGAGATTTACCGCATCACTATCTTCCACCGCATTACCGACATTTGTAACACGATATCCAGCATTATCAAGACCAGTGTCATACAAACCAACCCCAGAACCAAGGCTAATACCGTCGGCATTCATCAGCGTCGAACCAGCACTAATTTCTCCGTCCGCACCGAGGGCAATTTGATTATTGAGATTAACTTCGTAATTTGTTGTATCACCACTCGCCGACGAAGTAATATTTAAGTTCTTATCTGTATTACTAATCGTTGTAGTTTTGCCGTTTCCACCAGCATTTCCGTTAAATCCAATAGTAAATTGACCGTCATTGTTATCTACCGTAATTCCATTTGCACCGACAAAAGATATGCCCTCTCCTAGCTTAATTTGCTTATCGTTTTTACCGTCAGAAGCCGTCCAATAAGCTTGATTCATAACTTCTGCAACATTAGAAGCGGTAGTTAAATTATCTCCATCAGCCTTAACTTTGCCATCTTGCGCCGTCAGTTTAGAAGTTTTCACATCAAGTTGATATTCACGGACTAAATCATTATTCAAATCACCGCCCGTAACATCCAGCAATTGACTTTTACTTGCAAGCTGGGTGTCATAGGCATCGACGGTATATGTATTGTTTTGTCCGACAATTTGAGTATTTTTGCCTTGTTTAACTTCGGTAGGCGTAAGTTTTATACCGCTAACTGCATTATCGACATATTCCTTGTTTACCAAATCCGTTTTTTCTTCAATCCGTCCTGTGTAAGTCGCAATATCTGCAATTGTCGTATTTCCGCTTAATTTTGTATTACTTGCGCTTAATTTTTCAGTCTCTACCGTATTAGCATTTACCGTATCAAATGTAACCTTATCCGCCGTAGCAACTGTAATACCACCGTCGGACGCTGTCAGCACAATGTTAGAGCCTTGCAAAAAATCAGCGGTATTTTTTTCTTTGTCGATATTTTGCGCAACAGTTGTCTGCCCGTTAGCAATAACCCGAGTTTGAAAACCTTGCATTGCGGAGTCCAAGTTATTTTGATTTTCATCATCCAAACCGATAAGAAATTCCGTGCCGCCGTTTTGATCATCACTCTTTTGCTCAATTTTTACCCCTGTTGCAGCAGAAATTTTTAACCCTCCACCATTTTTAATCAGCTTTCTATCCGCGCCTACTACATTATCTCCGCCTGTTACATAAAATCCAAGCGATGAAGTTGCATCATTTATCGCATTCGCAGTTTGCAAGCTATCCCAATATTCATCTTGCTTGCCACCTTCAATTTGACCGTTATTTACACGGTGATTGGTCGCTTTATTGAGTGCAAATTCAAAATTACCTTCCGTTTGTTTTAAGGTTAAACCTGAACCCGCTTGCAAAGTTAGAGCATCATTTGCCTTAATGTCAATTGACTCAAATTTACCGTCAGCAGCCTCATTGCCAGCACCTTTAACCTTCCAAGCAAGTTTCTTGACATATTCTTCATTTACTATCTCGTGCCCCTTATAAGTTGCAGTGTTAGTTATATTAAGACTGTCTAATGTTTGGCTTTCCTTGGTTTTGAGAGTAATTTCACCGTTATTTTGACTAACTTCTAAATTATCCCCAGCCTTAATAGTTACTGTTTTATCTTTACCGACTTTATAAGCCTCTGGTTTTGTGCCTGAAATATTACCGTCAATTGATAAATTAAAACTTGCGGTTTCCGCACTTTGTTTTACAGCGGCTTGTAACTGCCCGTAATTAACCGCATCAGTGGATTCTGTGCCAGCTGCAACATTGATAATCTTGTTACCACCGTTATTCAATCCTTCTTTATTGATTACAACGGGATTATTACCATTAGTGAATGTAATACTTCCTGCATCAGTAAAAGATAAGTTATCAGCAAGCGAAATGTCATAGTTATCACCGCTCTTGGCAACAATAATATTTCCCGTTTTTTCCGTCAAAGTAGTAATAGTGTTGGTATCGGTAGTTTGGGCAATTTCATACTCTTCGCCGTTATAGGTGATGCCTGTAACTTTGCCGTTTTCAATTTTTGCCCCAGACACATCAGCTTTATATGTAACACTGTTATTCTCATATTCAACCGTCATTCCCCTGCCAGCTGCAAAATTAACCTTATTATCTTTTTGGTTGACATATTGCTTTTTATCTCCGCCAACTTGCAACTCCCAACCGCTATTTAGCAAATCTTGCATACTGGCAGCTTGGTTAGGATAAAAATTACCGCTTGCATCAATGGCTTTACCGCTTTCGTCAATATGCGCTGCAAGTCCGTCAATTTTTCCGCTATTGCCGTCAAAAGCAAGACCATTGTTTGACAATGTGCTATTTCCAACCGTCAAAGAACCGTCATTACCAAGATTGACCGCATTATTCAAACTAACAGCAATTTTTTTATCCCCCGCGCTGCCATCAATGCTCTTAACCGTAATATTCTTATCACCTGCAAAATTAACGGTTTCCCCAAAATCAGGGGAAATAAGCGCGCTGTCAGTGCCATTAGCTTGGAACTTAATCGGCTGCATTTGTTCTTTCAAGCCATCAGTATTTAAGCTAATTACATAATCTTCATATTTCTTGCTAGTGTCATTCCAGTCGCCACCTGAAATTTCAATTAAACCGTTATTACTTTTGTTCAAAGCAGCGGTTTCGACTTTGATTTTTGATGTATTTTCTGTTGTATCAACAAGTATTTTGCTGTTTTGTCCGTCTATAAAATCAAGCGTAGAAGCATTTCGGACAGTTGTTTTGTCATCACCGTTATTCTTCAAATTCCAAGCTACATCATTAGCAATCTTGGCAGCATCATTTGCGGTAATTAGTTTTGCTTGTTCTGAATTTGCAATCTGCGCTTTACCATCTGAATAAAACAGATTATTACCAGTTAAATCGGCAGTATCTACCGCAAATTCAAAAACACCGTCATTGCGTTCAATGCTTATATTGCCAGCGTCTTTTCCTTTGAAAACAACATCTTTGCCCGCGGAAACTTTGTAACCGCTGTCGGTTGCTGATGTTTTCGCCGTCCAGTAAGCACCGTCTGCAACTGCTTTTAATTGTGCGACATTTACCGCATCGCTATCTTCACTACCGGCCGCAACTCCAATAATTTGCCGAGTGCCATAACTAGAACCCACCGAAACTGCCGCCAAACCTGATGTCCAAGCAACGCCCGAACCTGCATTTCCCAGCGGATTTCTACCAGTTACGCCAGTATTACGATCTGCAACACTACCCGAACCGATTGCAACTGCATTTTGAACGGTAGTTTTCCCAGCTAATGCAATGGAATTTTTAGCCTCTGCACTAACATTTCCCCCAGCTACCGCAAAGCTTTCTTCTGAATGAACTTCTGAATCTTTACCCAAAGCAACGGAATCATCAGCTGCTACCCAAGCTTTCCAGCCCATCGCAATTGAGTTTTGTCCCACATCCTTACTACCATAGTCAGTCTCCGTATTTGCTGTATCTATTGCATCCCAGTTGGTTTTTAGTTTATTTTGAACAACCTGTCCGCCTGCGGCAGCAAATGAATTGTTGGCATAAGCAAAGGAATTGTGGTTAAAAACAGCAGAATCTTCTCCATCGGCATAAGAAAATCTACCAGTAGCAAAAGAAGTTTTTCCGTTTGCTATTGCACTTCTACCAATAGCTATGGAATCTTCTCCATTAGCTCGACTCTGATTACCAAAAGCCGTGGAGTTTTTTCCATTTGCCTGGTTCTTAAAGCCAAAAGCAGTTGTATTTACTGCACATTCAGAACTAGAACCACCAGCTGAATTACCATAGCCCCAAACGGTAGCTCTATCATTGCAAACTTTATTGTTGCTTTCTGCATTTATGTTGTTATTCCAGCTTGCAGCACCAATTTGTGCATTCTTTGTATATTGATTGTTTGCAGTTATTCCACTTGGTGCTTGAGCATTTGCCGTAATTTGTGTTACACAAGACAGCACACCAAGCGTTAGAAGTAATCTTTTGCTTTTTATTGTTGCGGTAGTGTTTTTTGCGTTCATTTCATACCTCATTTTTGTGGAAAATAGAAAATTCGCTTAACAGAAAAGCTTTCCTGATGGAAAAATTGCAATTTGCAAATGCTAATCTCTAAAAATTTGTCTTGCTCTCGTTTTACGAAGTAAAACAAAAAAATCTCAATTTATTGTTTTACATAGAAATTCTTCGCGTTCTATCAGAAGGACGAATGCTGAAAAATGAATTTTTAGAGATTAGTAAATTATATTCTAGGCAAAAAAAAAAAAAAAAAAACAAGCTATGGACGGTAAATTTCCACTTTGGCATTTGTTTTCTTTTCCTCTTGCGCTTTTTTTTCTTCCTCATTTTTGCAAACATCGGTGCAACCGCAAGCTTTTTCCATTCCCAAATTTGCAATTCCACCGCAACTACCTGCAATCGGTTTTCTTCCGCATAAAACTCCGACCGACATCGCCAAAATTACGCACATGAAAATCACAAAAGATATTGCAAATACCGTCATTTGTATTACCTCTGTCTAAAATTGTCCTGCCAATATTTATTCTTACGCAGTAAAAATCCGCCATTTTCATCGGCAAAAATAAACAAAACTGCTAATTTTTGCCGTTCGGCGAATTTTTCCGCCTCCGCAGCGCCAATTGCCATCAAAGCGGTGGCATAAGCATCCGCCAACATACAATTTTCCGCTGCAACCGTAACCGAAAGCAAATTCGAAACCGCACCACGACCCGTGCGCGGATCAATCGTATGAACCGCTCGCTCACCGTCATAATCAATAAAATTACGGTAATTGCCAGAAGTCGCCAAACTTTTATCCGTCAAATCCAAAACTTCGGCAATCGAATTCTCGCCGCGATTTTCAGGAACTTCCACCGCAATCTTCCAAGCTTTACCGAATTTACTTCCGCCCGCTCGCACTTCACCGCCAATATCCACTAGGAAATTTTGCCGCATTTCTTTTACTAGCAATTCAGCAACCCTATCTACACCGTAACCTTTGGCAATCGAAGATAAATCAATGCGCATTTGGGGATTATCTTTGCGCAAAATATCGCCGTCCAGATGCAGTTTTTGATAACCAACGAGCGGCAACACGGAAGCAATTTCCTCATCCGTCGGTTTTTTCTCGACCTTTTTCGCCGCAAATCCCCAAATCTCCACCAGCGGCAAAATAGTAATGTCATACTTTCCAGCACTTTCAGCGGAGATTTGTAGTGCAGTTGCCACAACTTTACTCATCTCCGAACTAATTTCTACCGCAGTATCAGAGGAATTATTAAAACGAGAAATCTCCGAATCCGCAATAAATGTGCTCATCTGCTGATTTACTGCCAAAAGCTCCGCCTGGATTTTTTTATCCAAGTCGGCAATTTCCGCCTTATTCATTTTTTCAGCAACCGACACCTGCCAATAAGTGCCCATCGTCTGCCCACGCAAAATTATCACTTCATCAGAATTGCAAGCCGCAAGCAATAAAAAATATCCCGCCAAAACTAGCGGGATACTTAACTTGCACAATCGGGAAAAATTAACCACCGAAGTTATCAAGCAAGATGTTTTCATCTTCAACACCAAGATTGTGCAGCATATCAATTACCGATTTGGTCATCATCGGAGGTCCGCACATATAGAACTCACAATCTTCTGGTGCTGGGTGATTTTTCAAATGATTTTCATAAACCACATTGTGAATAAAGCCCGTGAAACCAGTCCAATTGTCTTCTGGCAGAGCATCCGAAAGCGCAATATGCCATTCGAAATTCGGGAATTCTTCTGCCAATTTGTTGAAATCGTCTTCGTAGAAAATTTCCCGTTTTGAACGCGCGCCATACCAGAAACTAATTTTGCGTTTGGTATTCAAGCGTTTTAATTGGTCAAAGATATGCGAACGCATCGGAGCCATACCAGCACCGCCACCGATAAACACCATTTCCGCATCAGTATCTTTGGCGAAAAATTCACCAAATGGTCCCGAAATCGTAACTTTATCGCCTGGCTTCAAACTATAAATGTAACTCGACATCAAACCTGGAGGAGTGCCTTCTGGCGCACGCGGAGGCGGAGAAGCAATCCGCACATTGAGCATAATGATGCCTTTTTCGTCAGGATAGTTCGCCATCGAATAAGCACGCACCACATGTTTGTCATTAACGGCGTGAATTTTGAATAAACCGAATTTTTCCCAATCACCACGATATTCTTCAGGGATGTCATAGTCAGAATATTTAATGTCGTATTTGTCACATTCGATTTGAATATAACCGCCAGCACGGAACGGAACCGACTCACCATCAGGAATTTGCAATTTGAGTTCTTTGATGAAGGTCGCTTTGTTGTCGTTAGAAATAACCGTGCATTCCCATTTCTTAACTCCGAATACCGAAGAATCAACTTCGATTTTCATATCGCGTTTTACCGCAACTTGACAAGAAAGACGAGAACCTTCACGAGCTTCTTTTTTGCTGATATGGTTAAGTTCGGTCGGCAAAATATCGCCGCCACCTTCATAAACCTTCACCCGACATTGACCGCAGCTACCGCCACCGCCACAAGCAGAAGATACATAAATTCCACCGCTTGCCAAAGCACCGAGCAATTTACCGCCAGCTGGAACACTAACTTCTTTTTCGTTGTTGATGAAGAGTTTGACATTGCCAGAAGAAACCAAAATGCTTCTTGCCGCCAAGATGATGATGGTTAGAAGTAAAACCAAAATTACGAATACGGCAATACCGATAATTATTTCTGTCATCTCGAACTCCTTAAATTTTGATGCCCGAGAAAGACATAAATGCAATTGCCATCAGTCCAGCGGAAATAAAAGTAATTCCCAATCCCTCTAAACCTCTTGGCACATTGGCATAACGCAATTTTGCACGCACACCAGCCAAAGAAACAATCGCTAATGCCCAACTTAATCCTGAACCGATGCCATAAACCACCGACTCACCAAAGTTGTAATCTCTCTCAACCATAAATAATGAACCAGCCAAAATCGCACAATTCACCGTAATTAACGGTAAGAATATTCCCAGTGCGTTATACAAAGCTGGAACATATTTATCGAGGAACATTTCAAGAATTTGCACAATCGCCGCAATTACACCGATATAGGCAATCAATCCCATAAAACCAAGATTGATATTTTCCATACCCAACATTTGCCACAAAGTTGCGTTTTCTTTCAATAAAAAGGTATACATCAAATTATTTACAGGAACGGTAATCGCTTGCACGATAACTACCGCAATTCCTAAACCAATCGCTGTATCGATTTTTTTGGAAATCGCCAAAAAGGTACACATTCCCAAGAAAAACGATAACGCCATATTTTCAAGAAATACGGAGCGTATAAAAAGACTTAAATAATCCATTTTTGAACCTCCGTCTTAATCTTTAATATGAACAAAAACTGGAGTAACAGCTTTGGCTTCGTGGAATTCTTTCTTTTCAGCTTGATTAGGTTTCCAAACCCGAAGAGCCCAAATCACCAAACCAATTACGAAAAACGCACTCGGCGGCAGAAGCATCAAAGAATTTCCAACATACCAACCACCGTTATTAACATTTTCAAACAGGGTAATGCCGAACCAAGTGCCGTTACCGATGATTTCACGGATTGTGCCAACAACCAGCAAAAATACGCTATAACCTAAACCATTTCCCAAACCGTCAATAAAACTCGGAATCGGCGGATTAGACATCGCAAACGCTTCCAAGCGTCCCATAACGATACAGTTGGTCAAAATCAAACTTACGAAAACCGAAAGCTGCTTTGACAATTCGAAGGTAAAGGCTTTCATCAGCTGATCAACTACGATTACTAGTGTCGCTGCAACCGTCATTTGCACAATAATCCGAATGTTGTCAGGAATTTTGGCACGGATTAAACTCAAAAATAAGTTAGCAAAAGCCGTTACGAATGTAAGCCCCAAAGACATCAAACAGGCGGTTTTCATATTGCTAGTTACAGCAAGCGATGAACAAATCCCCAAAACCTGCAAGCCAATTGGGTTATTAGTAAAAATCGGATCTAATAACAACCCTTTATAAGTGTATTTTTTGTCGCTCATAAATTGCCTCTTGATTACTTACCGTTTTTATTAGCGACGGCTTTCATTTCTTCAACAGTGATTTTTCCCTGCTGAACATTCTCAATAAACCGACGGTAGCCAGCGTCAGATAGCCAGTAATTCACTAAATTTTGCACACCACGGCTAGTTAATGTCGCACCAGCAATTCCATCAACTTCATTTTTTGCCTTATCCGCTTTGTTTTTAACTACATGAAGCGGTTCATTTTTAGAAGCAAAATCTGGCACTAATCCGTCCCATTTCGCTTGCCACTGCGGTTCAGTAATCCGCGCGCCAAGCCCTGGAGTTTCAGCTTGTGAGTAGAAATTTATTGCACCGATTGACGCTTTGTTTTCTTGGTCTAACTTAACCGCCAAAAAGCCATACATAGTTGACCAAAGACCGTAACCTTGAATCGGCAGCACAATTCTTTCAACTCGCTCCCCGTCCAAAATCACATAAACCGAACCGCTCAAAGCTTGCCGTTTAATGCTCGCTGGATCTTCTTTACCAAGCTCACGACCTTTTGCTGGATCTTTCGCCGCTGCATACATATCGAATTTCAGCGGATCTTCTTTGTCGTTCAATGTGCCTTTATCAAAATCAATTACCAAAGGCAGAACTTTTTGATATTTGCTATTGATTTCGGAATTACTCAATTTTTCTTCTGCACCAGCCAAACCAGCCGCACGCAAAATATTGATTCTTTTTTCATTCAAGGCGTTTGCTTCTTGCAAAGGACGCAAACCAACCGCCGAAACCGATACTAATATCGAACAAGCCAAGCATACAATCGTCGCAAATCGTAATACTTGAAACTTCGATTGTTGTTTATTTTCAGCCATTTGTTCTCACCTTGCGACGCTTAACATTCGCGTTTTGGACAAAATAATCAATCACAGGCGCAAAAGCATTACCGAACAAAATCGCCAACATAATGCCTTCTGGATACGCTGGATTGGCAACCCGAATCAAAATTGTCATCGCACCAATCAAGAAACCAAAAATATATCTACCTGTATTCGTTACCGAAGCGGTTACGGGATCGGTTGCCATAAAAATTGCACCGAAAGCAAAACCACCAAGAACAAAATGCCACCAGAACGGCACGGAATACATAAAGTTCGTGTCGCTATGGACTAAATTCATCAATAAAGTTGTTACCAAAGCACCAGCAAACACACCGAGAATAATTCTCCAAGATGCCATTCCCGTTGCCACAATGATGAACGCACCAATCAAAATTGCGAAAGTTGAAGTTTCACCAATAGAACCTGGAATATTGCCGATAAAAGCATCAAACCAAGAAATACCGTTGTCTTGCAAAGCTTTCATTCCGCCTTCTGCAATTTGTGCTAGCGGAGTAGCCGCAGTATGACCATCAACCGCAACCCAAATTTTGTCGCCTGTAATTTGTGCTGGATAAGCAAAATATAAAAACGCCCGTCCAGTCAATGCAGGATTGACGAAATTGCGTCCCGTGCCACCGAAAATTTCCTTACCGATCACCACACCGAAAGAAATTCCCAAAGCAACTTGCCAGAGCGGAATAGTCGGCGGAACAATCAGCGAGAACAAAATAGAAGTTACGAAAAATCCTTCCGATACTTCATGTTTGCGCACCAAGGCAAACAGCACTTCCCAAAAACCACCGACGGCAAAGGTTACAAAATAAATCGGAATATGAACCTTCGCTCCATACCACATATATGCGAAAAGTCCGCTACCAATTGAAGGGTCAGCAGCCGCAGCAAACTTTCCAATAAAAAACCAACCAGCAAACATCGCTGGAAACGCTGCCGCCCAGATGATAATCATCACCCGCTTGAAATCTATCGCATCACGGATATGCGCAGGACGACCAGTTACAAAACGCGGACTGAAAAAAATCGTCGCAGCAGCTTCGTATAGCGGATACCAGTATTCTAGTTTTCCGCCCTTTTCAAAATGCGGCGCGATTTTGTCGAAAAAATTTTGTTTTGCCATAAATCAACCTTCTTCTTCGATTTGCGTCAAGTTTTCACGCAAAATTGCACCGAAATCGTGCTTACCTGGATCTACATAAGTAAGCAGAGCAAGATCTTCTTCTACCAATTCCAAAGCTCCGAGCTGCACCGCAGTGTCGGTATCCTTCACGGAAATCGCTTTCAAAAGTAGAGTTGGAAGAATGTCTAGGGGCATAACTTGTTCGTAAATCCCGAACGGCAAAATTGCCCGCGCAGAACCTTGAACCAAAGTATTGAATTTGAATTTGCTTCTCACAAAACGACCTGCATATGCACGCGTAGCAGAGTAAGTCGCCAAACCTGGACGCATAAACTCTAAAAATACCGCATCACCACCTTCTGGCAATACGCTAATTTGTTGATCGTAAGCACTTAAAAAATCGGTATTTTCAGCGGTCGCACGACCCGAAAATACCGATCCCGAAATAATTCTGTTTCTTCCTTCTTGCAAATTGCCGTTCAGCAATTCAGAAACATTCACACCACGGCGAACCTTGACAAATTTTGGCTCTTTTACCGCAGGACCTGCAACGCTAATAATTCTTTCATTGTCGGTTCTGCCTTGTAAAAATAAATAACCGATTGCGAGTAAATCTTGCAGAGAAATATGCCAAACCGTCTTATTTGCACCAACACCGTCAATAAAGTGAATATGCGTTCCCACTAAACCTGCTGGGTGAATTCCGCCAAATTCGTGTTTTTTTGCTTTACTCACATTCGTTTGCGGCAATTCGGCTTTCGCTTTATGGCAGATATGAATATCACCTTCGGTTAATTTCGCCAAGACTGATAATCCCGCTTGATAATCAGCTTCACGATTTGCCAAAGCAAGCAAAGGATCAATCGCCAACGGATTAGTATCCATCGTATTGACAAAAATTGAATGCGGCTTGCTATCAAGTTGCGGAATTTTGTCGAACGGACGAGTGCGGAAATAACTCCAACAACCGCTCTCTTTGAGCTGATCCTTAATCGTCTGCGCATCCAGTGCTTCAATTTCAGCTTGTGAATATTGCTTAAACGAAACAAATCCGCCTGAATTTGCATTGTCAGCAGTAATGATTACGGAAATCAGCTTACGGCGTTCGCCACGAACAATTGCTTTAATTTTTCCTGCAACTGGTGCACAAATTTTGACACCTGGCTTTTTCTTATCTTCAAAAAGCACTTGTCCTTCTTGCACGCTATCGCCTTCCGCCACGAACATTGTTGGTTTTAAGCCAAGATAATCGTCTCCAAGAACTGCGTATTCGGAAGTTGGATTTGCTTGATGAATTGTGTTGTCTTGCACAACACCTTGAATCGGCAGGTCAATGCCCTTTTTAATGACTATCATGCATTTCGTACCTTGCTTTCATAATGATGAAACCGTTAATTCGGTCAGACTCTATATCGCTTGTTTTATGTGATGGTGCCGACGGCGAGACTCGAACTCGCACGAGCTTGGCTCACTACCCCCTCAAGATAGCGTGTCTACCAATTCCACCACGTCGGCTTATTATTGATTGAGACAGCTACAAAGCATCATTCCGCTGGAATTTCTGCCTCGTTAGCAGGCGCGGCATTATCGCGAGGATTAGCTTTATTGTCAAGTTTTTCTCCCACTTTCTCACTAACCGCTCCATCATCAACAGCGGAAGTATTTGTTTTTATTGCGTTTTCAGGTATTTCTGCCACCGCTTGACTATTGCTGTCTGGAATTTCCGCTACTGGTTTTTCAGCAGTTTTATTAGCAGTTACGCTCACTTCACCACCTTTTTCTCCTGCCAAAATATTTCCGCTAGTTGCTTCTTTATTCATTACATATCCAATTGCCAATGCGGACACGAAGAACACCAATGCAAGAAATCTAGTTAATTTATAAAGAAACGAGCCAGCACCGCGAGCACCGAATACGGTTGCTGATGCGCCAGCACCGAAACTTGCTCCGATGCCTGCGCCTTTTGATTGTTGTAATAAAACCAGCACAATCAACGCAATTGATGTGCCGACAAAAATAACTTGTGCTATTGAAAGAATCATTTAAATGCCTCGATTATTTGCTTAAATTCGTTGATTTTCAGCGACGCTCCGCCGACCAAAAATCCGTCGATATTTTCCATATTTGCTAATTCTTCCGCATTATTAGCTTTTACGCTACCGCCATAGAGAATGCGGATTTTGCTCGCAACATCAGCGGACTGACGGCTAATAATTTCGCGGATTTCCTGATGAGTTTTTTCGGCGTATTCTGCGGTTGCGGCTTTACCCGTGCCGATTGCCCAAACTGGTTCGTATGCGATAACGGTATTTTCATCGATTAAACCAGCAGCAAGCATTGGATTGAGCTGCCGCTCGAGCACGGATTTTGTTATCCCTGCGTCATATTCTGCTTCGGTTTCGCCGATGCAATAAATAACCGCGATATTTTCCTCGTTGAGCCGCGCCCATTTTTCAGCCAGAAGTTTTTCGTTTTCGCCGTGATATTGCCGTCTTTCGGAATGTCCGATGATGCAAAATTCTGCGCCTTGTTCTTTGAGCATTACGGCTGAAATTTCACCCGTAAATGCACCGTTTTTATTAGCAGAAACATCTTCTCCCGCAATATTTTTCAATCCTAAACTTTTCGCTTGACTAATCAAAATTGCGGGCAATCCGTAGATGATTTCCGCGACATTCGATTGCAATTGTGTCTGCGCGAAATCAGCGACTAATTGGCTATTTCCGTTCATTTTCCAGTTTGCGGCAACGATTGACTTACGCATAATTTTTTCTCCTTGATTGACAAATTTATTCATCACTAGGGCGTATCTAAAAATTTATTTTTTAATCTTTTGATTACCACTATGGCGTGTCTAAAAATTCGTCATTTTGAACCGCAAGCGAAAAATCTCTATCAGCAGATCCTTCGCCGCGTTCATGATGACGAGGGCGAAAATAAAACTAACCATAAATTTAGATACGCCCACTAATTATTTCTAATCACCGCGATGAGACCATCAACGATTTTTTCCAAAAATCCCTCATCATCGCCCTCTGCCATTACACGGATTATTGGTTCGGTTCCTGATGGGCGGATTAACAAGCGACCTTTTCCTGCAATTTCTGTTTCTGCCGCCGCGATTGCTTCTTGCACGGCTGAATTTTCGAGTGCGGTTTTTTTATCGCTAACGGCAACATTTTTGAGTATCTGGCAGGTTAGATGCAAATCCGCGGTGATTTCTTGGACGGTTTTATTCATATCCAAAACCGCGGCTAGCACTTGCAATGCGGTGATTATTCCGTCGCCAGTTGAGTTACGGTCAAGGCAAATGATATGTCCTGAATTTTCCCCGCCGACTCTTGCGCCGAGTTCATTTAATTTTTCCAGAACATAGCGGTCGCCTACTTTTGTGCGGTGGAGTTTTATGCCTAATTTTTCCAAAGCCCGCTCCAAGCCGTAATTACTCATTTGCGTGCCGACGATATTGTGTAAATCTTCACCGCGATTTTGGCGGAATTTCGCGATGATGTAGAGCAAAACATCACCGTCTAAAACTTGTCCGTTTTTATCGACCATAATCACGCGGTCGCCGTCGCCGTCGAAAGCTATGCCTAAATCCGCTTGTTCTTCACGGACTTTGCGCTGCAAGGTTTCGATATGAGTTGAACCGCAACCTGCGTTAATGTTGCAGCCGTTCGGTTCGGCGTTGATGGCGATTACACGGCTACCTAATTCACGGAAAACATCAGGTGCTACGGCATAAGTCGCACCGTTAGCGCAATCCACAATTAGTTTTAATTTTTCGAATTGCAGATTGAGCGGCACAGAGTTTTTGCAAAATTCGATATACCGTTCTCTTGCGCCCGTAATGCGGTAAGCCTTACCGAGTTGCGCTGACGGCACAAGTTTCATCGGTCGCGCAAGATATTTTTCGATTAACTCTTCCTGCTCATCGCTTAATTTGTAACCGCCACGAGCAAAAACCTTTACACCGTTGTCGTCATAGGGATTGTGCGAGGCGGAGACGACAATACCCGCCGCAGCGTGAAAAGTGCGCGTGAAATAAGCAATTCCTGGTGTTGGCATTACTCCCAGTAGATGAATATCCATTCCTGCAGCGGAAAGCCCAGCTACAAGCGCATTTTCAAACATATAACTAGAAATTCTGGTGTCCTTACCGATAAGCACTTTTTCGCCAGCGTAACCTTTATCGGCAAGCATTTTTCCTACTGCCCAACCGAGATGCATCACGAAATCTGGGCTCATCGTCGCTGTTCCTACTCTACCGCGAACACCGTCCGTGCCGAAGAATTGGCGTTTATCAGACATTTTTTCTCCAAAAATAACAAATCAATTTCAGGGCTTATCTAAAAATTCGTCATTTTGAGCCGTAGGCGAAAAATCTTTATCGGCAGATCCTTCGCTGCGTTCAGGATGACGAGGTAAAAAAATAGAACTAACCATAAATTTAGATACGCCCTTCTCTAAAAAGCGGCAATTTTCCGATTTTTTACAAGTTCTTTTCTGCGGCAAGGATTTGCGTCCGCAACTCAAAAATACAATCTACCGCCAATTTTCGAAACGAATGGATTATTTTTATGTATGAAGCGGCGTTCAAAATCCGCAAAAGAACCAAACGGGAAGCGATAAATCTCGGTATAACCTTTGCTCGAAGATTTTTTCTCGATATGTGGTTAGCGAGTTTGCCTTGCTGGATGGGAATTTTCAGCATCTGCCTTCTGGTTTATCTCACAAATTCATCGCTCGATTTAGCTTTATTTTTATTTTGGCTATTACGACCGCTTGCCGAACGCCCTGCAATTTATTGTTTAAGCCGCAGAGCGATGCAGCTGCCCTACTCTTTCGCCGAAGCACAAAAGAAAATCTTCGCCAGAGGTTGGTTTTTAGAAATAACTTTTTTACGCTTATTTGTGCCGTCAAGGATTACACGGCATTCAGTGCGGATTTTGGAAGGAAAAACCGTAAAAAAAATTTCCCAGCGAATTGCGAGTTTTTCCGATTTACGCGGGCAAATGTTTGCCGTCGCAAATTTTTTTGCTTATGTAGAGAGCACGGTTGCGGTTTCAATGCTGCTAATTTTTGCACTCGGTGTGCCAGGTCAGGAGGGACAATGGGATGCGTTTTTTATTTTTCTTAAAAACGCAATTCAATCACCTGAAATTTTCGCTCTACCGCTATTTATCACCGCCACCACAGGATGCGTATTTTTCTCCTGTGTGGGATTTGCTGCTTACTTAAATCACCGCATCATCGAAGAAGGCTGGGCAATTTCGCTCTCTCTACAAGAACTCGCCAAAAAATGGAAAAATCAAAAAGCACAAAGTTTCAAATCAGCCGCGATATTTACCGCCTTTGTCGTTGCCTGCTTATTTTTTACGCCCAATAGCGTCGAAGCCACAGAAATCAATCCCGAAATTGAGCGGCAAAAAGTGCAAGAAATAATCGATGAACCGTCAATCAGACCGTATAAATTCCGCTCTCCACGAGAAGAAATCCCAACGGACGAACCGTCCCAATTCAATTTAAGAAACTTCGATTCACCGTCAATTTCGCAAATTTTGCGAATTCTTTTACTTATTTGTGCCGTCCTCTTCATAGCTTTTTTAATCATAAAAATTCTTGACAGCCGCTTGCCTACCTTCGAACGCACAAAAAATAGGCGCAATCCTTCTTCTGCCCAAATCAACAGGGAAATTACCGAAGAACAAAATTACTGCGATGAACTTGACCTTGCCTTCCAATACCTGCACGCTGGCGAAACCGTCAAAGCATTAGCCGTGATTTATTCGCGCTTTGTGCATATGCCAGAAAAACATCATCTACCGCGAATTATGCGCAGTGAGTGCGAAAGCGAATATTTGCGCCGTAACGGCGAACAAATTAGCCGCACAAGCCGCGATTTCATCGCGAAGTTTTTTGCCTTCTGGCAATCTGCCGCTTACGCACATAATCCGCCAGCAAAAGAAAGCGTAGAAAATTTAATCCATCAATATCGGCAAATTTGGTATTAAGGATAAACTTTAATGAATAGCAAAAAAATCATCATCGCCCTATTTTTCCTGATTGCAATTTGCGGATTTTTTTTATTTTTACCAGCAGATAAAACGCCACAACAAGGCGAAAAACTCTGGAAAGACGGTTCAATGCGCGGCTCTGCTCGTTTTAATGATTTTTTTGTTTTGCAAAAATATCTCGCCAAACACGGAATAATGATGCAAAAAAGGTCTTCAATTATTCCTGATAAATTATCGCAAGTTGATGCAATAGTTTTAACAAATAAGAATATTTCTCAACGCGAACTTTTAGACGAAAACAAAATAGATTTTTCCAATTTAGAAAACTGGATAAAAAATGGCGGTCATTTAATTTTGCTTGATTATTTACCGAAAGAAGCTTTGGAATTATTCGAATTAAATGAGCAAAATTTTCAAATTCTGGAAATAAATGACGATTTTTTGCGCTACCAAAATCTCAATATCAGTAATGACAAAAAATCAAAAAGATTGTTACTAAATGATGAAAAAATACGCGACAAATTTATTCGCACAGGAGAGAAAAAATATCACTTGTTTTTATTTAGTAAAAAAATCGATAATGGTGTAATTACTTTTACCGCAACAGATGCAAATATTTTCTCTAACAGTGCAAAAAAAACAAGCAATCTAAAATTCGAATATGAAGATATAAATATCGCAAAAGCAGATAACGCAGCTTTTTTCTTAACACTTTTAGTCGATGAAAAAGCAAATATTCCCAAACCAAAAACAATTCAATTTGTATCTTTGAAGCGAATTCAACAAAAGACAAATGTCGAAAATGAATTTAGCGATTTAAGAAAAAATATCATAACTTTCGCACCGTTAATACTTATTTTATTCATTATTGCTTATTTATTAACTTCTCGTTACGGTAGAAGATTTGGTTCATTAGAAATAAACTCAAATAAATCAGAACAAGACTTTCATAATCACTTAATCGCCGCAGGAAAATATTGGAGCTATCCATATGGTACGCCTTATGAAAAACCTTTTCGCTTTTCAAAGCGCCGTCTGGAAGAAGATTTGAAAAGCAATAACAAAAGATCTATACCTCTGCCAAATGAAATTATGACAGAGCAAGAATTTCATCTATTTATGCAAAAAATAGAGAAAATCCGTAAAGATAATTCAATTTAAATTTAAGCATAAAATATAAAGGAAAAAGAATGACAGAAATTCACATTATTGCCGCAATGACAAAAAATAGAGTTATCGGTAAAAATAATACTATGCCTTGGCATCTTCCAGCCGATTTAGCACACTTCAAAAATACAACTTTGAATTACACGGTAATAATGGGTAGAAATACTTATTCTTCCATCGGAAAAGCCCTAGCAAATAGAAGAAATATCATCATAACAGGGCAAAATTTTATAGCTGACAGTTGCGAAATTTTTCATAGTTTAGAAGAGGCTTTTTCCGCCTTAAAAGATGAAAAGAAGATATTTATTATCGGAGGGGGGAAAATATATGCTCAAACTATCGATATGGCAGATTTTTTACACATTACTTGGATTGATACGGAACTTGACGGAGATACTTTTTTTC
The DNA here is from genome assembly GCA_017484165.1 of Cardiobacteriaceae bacterium. GTDB lineage: Bacteria > Pseudomonadota > Gammaproteobacteria > Cardiobacteriales > Cardiobacteriaceae > RGIG9182. The sequence continues at coordinate 32,153 of JAFUTP010000022.1, forward strand.
CCGAAATAAAACCAGAAATTTGGCAAGAAAAAAGCCGTAAGAGGTATGAATTAGATGATAAAAATAAATTCAATCTTGACTTTGTTTTATATCAAAGAGGATAAATATAATCTGATTAAGTTATTAGCAAAAGCTATAAAAGCAATAATGAAAGGAACAACTAAATGGTGCATATAAATCTCAACTTTTCCATCCACTGTCAAATTATTTCAACAATTTTTTACTGAACTTAATTGCAGAAATAAAAAAACTCCATCTTTCGATGGAGTTTTTTTATGTTTTAACGGTATTTTTTATACGGTTATCAGTCTTTTTCTACACCGTCATCTAAATATTTAACTGGATTTTGACTACCGTTGTAATATTCAGATACATCTTTTCCGACAAATAAATGAGCTATATTTGGGCTAGCTTGTTTTCCAATAAAGCGATATCTATCTCCGCATTCCACCCATTTAGAAACTTCAAATACCGCAATAATCTTATTTTCTATAACCGCCGCTGCATATTTAATGTTCAATATACGCTCTTTATCAACCTTCCAAGAAGCACAAACATTGCTCAAAATTTCCTCAACAGATGGATTTTCTATGTCAGCTAAATCTTTTCCAGTCTTAAACATAACAATCGATGGTTTTTTCTGCATACAACACCTCTTTTTTTTATTTACAAACACCCCGTTATCTGTCAAGATAACGGGGTTTAGTCTAGACTAAACTATTTTTTTGTATTACATTGCCAGACTTTTTATATACAAATTCCAACTTAACCGTTTCGCTTAAAATCAATCCCAAGTTTTAATTTATTGAATTGCCGTTATGAATACTCGCAAAATTCTCACCGCCGTTTCTCATTTTCCGACTTTGCGGGAAGAAAATGCCGTCTATGTCGATAAAACCGCGCTTATTTACAAAATGACGCATAGCGATACCGCGTTCTTTTTATCCCGTCCACGCCGCTTTGGTAAAAGTCTGCTTGTTACAACTTTGGAGGCATATTTTCAAGGCAAAAAAGAGCTTTTTGAAGGTTTAGAAATCGAAAAATTAGAACAAGAGTGGAAAAAATTTCCCGTTTTGCGCTTTGATCTGAATGCTGTGAAATTTACTTCACCGAACGATTTACAGCAATTGTTAGATAACATACTAGAAAAATACGAGCATTTGTATGACATTTCTAGCAATTCCGCACTTTTGCCAGGAATTCGCCTCAAAGATTTAATCCGTCGCGCCCGCGCACAAACAGGCGAAAAAGTGGTAATTCTCATCGATGAATATGACGCACCGCTCTTGGATACCGTGGTTGATGATGAGAATTTCCAAACAATGCGGACGATGTTGCGTTCTTTTTATAGTCCATTAAAAGAATCAGGTGAACAT
>JAFUTP010000023.1 GCA_017484165.1 Cardiobacteriaceae bacterium
CGCCGTCGCGCGTCGCGACCCGCCGTGTGATGGCAGTCCAGTAATAGTTCCGCAAGCTGAAAGTGAAGCTGTCATAATAATTAAAGAGATAGATTTAATAATTTGCTGCTGTATGAAATTTTTTCTTCTACTGTTCTTTGAAAAAATATCATCTGTTTTAATTTTAATTTTGCTATTGTGCTCTTGCGTTCTTGCGCTCTTGCGCTGAAATTATACCACATTTTGTGGAAAAAGTCAAGTTTTTTTGCATAAATTTTACCTTTTTTTGAATAAAAAATACGCTCTATAAATAGAGCGTTGGGAATAATAATTAAGAAGAAAAAAATTGTCAAGAGGATTACGACAAGATTTTTCGCTACGCTCAAAATGACGATAAAAGCCGAACACTGCTGCCGTCATCCTGAGCGCAGCGAAGGATCTGTCGATAGATTTTTCGCTTCGCTCAAAATGACGGTAAAAATAAAAATCCGCCGTAAAAACGGCGGATTTGTTTTGCGAAAGAATAGCGAAGACGGTATTTGTAAGTTCAAAGTCGGATCGCCCGTCGCGGCACGCGACAAAAAATCCGCCGTTTCTACACAGCAGATTTGTGTTGTGAATGAATAAATACCGAGAATGGCACTCGTAGGTGCAAATAAGGATTGCCCGTCGCGGCACGCGACCGACCGCTCGCAGCGAGGGCAGGAGTAAATAATCAAGCATTCGCTTTTTGCAATTGCCTTAATTTTTCTGCAATTTCGCTGATTTTGATGCGGCTTGCATCTTTTTCACGGCGTAATTTCCATTCAACTTCTCCTGCGGCAAGTGTTTTATCAGAAATCACAATCCGTGCTGGAATGCCGATTAAATCCAAATCCGCGAACATAAAACCAGGTCGGCGGTTGCGGTCATCGATTGCGACATCAAAGCCTTTCGCTAGAAGTTCCTGATACAACTCTTCTGCGGTTTTTTGCACATTCGGCGATTTTTGTGCGTTTATAGGTGCGATTACCGCGGTGAATGGAGCAATGGCTAACGGCCAGATGATGCCGTATTCATCGTTATTTTGCTCGATTGCTGCTGCGACTACTCGCGATACTCCGATACCGTAGCATCCCATTTGCGGCGTGATTTTGTTGCCGTCTTCGCCTGTGCAAGCAAGCGACAAAGCTTCGGAATATTTTGTGCCAAGTTGAAAAATATGTCCGACTTCAATGCCGCGAGCGATTTGCAATTTGCCTTTACCGTCAGGAGAAGGGTCGCCAGCTACGGCATTGCGTAAATCGGCAGTTTGCGGAGTAGGGCAGTCGCGTCCCCAGTTGCAGTTGATGTAGTGGTAGCAGTCTTCGTTAGCACCGACGGAAAAATCACTCACCGCAGCAGCAGCGTAATCCGCAATCACCGTGATATTGGACGGCAAATTTATAACTCCCAGCGAACCAAAACCCGCACCGAATGCCGCTTTAACCTCATCTTCCTCTGCCATTGCGAATGGTTTGGCAACTTGCGGCAAAGTTTCCGCTTTGATGGCATTAAGCTCGTGATCGCCGCGCAAAATGAGTGCGACTAAACCGTCCGTGCCTTTCACTACCAAGGTTTTGAGCGTTTTTTCGATTGCGATACCGTGATTTTTTACTAGCTCATCAATGGTTTTAGCTTGCGGTGTTGCGATTTTTTCCATATCCGCAGTCGGCGCAGCAGGCGGATTTTGCGGTAGAGTTGCTGCTTTTTCGATGTTCGCTGCGTAATCACTTTCGTCAGAAAAGGCAATCGCATCTTCGCCAGTAGCCGCAATAATGTGAAATTCGTGTGAAGAATCACCGCCAATTGCACCGTTATCCGCGAGAACTGCACGGTAATTCAACTGCAATCGCTCGAAAATCCGACAATACGCCGCACGCATTTTGGCGTAACTCTCACGCATTCCGTCCAAGTCTAAATCGAAGGAATATGCGTCTTTCATCAAAAATTCTCGCCCCCGCATCACGCCAAATCGCGGTCGCACCTCGTCTCGGAATTTCCACTGAATTTGATACATATTCACAGGAAGCTGTTTGTAAGTCGCTAAATCGCGCTTGACTAAATCAGTGATGATTTCCTCGTGCGTCGGACCGATGCAATAAGCGCGGTCGTGGCGGTCGCTAAAACGCAATAATTCTGGACCATAAGCCTCCCAACGACCGCTCTCTTGCCAAAGTTCCGCTGGCTGCGCCGATGGCATTAGCACTTCCAAAGCACCTGCACGGTTCATTTCCTCCCGCACAATCGCCGCAACTTTATTCAAAACACGCAAGCCCAACGGCAACCAAGAATAAATCCCTACCGCGGTTTGCCGAATCATTCCAGCTCGCAACATCAGTTGATGGCTAATTACTTCCGCCTCCGCTGGCGTTTCCTTCTGCGTAACTAACCAAAATTGTGAAAGACGCATTGTTTTCTCCCTCGAAAATGTGGTAACAAAAAAGCCAATCCGCAGGGGATTGGCTCTTGCATTGAAGTTAGGAAAATATCAATCACAAAGTGATTTGATGCTTTCTTCCGCTTCTTTCTTGCGAGTTTGAACCGCATCTTTTGAAAGAGGAACTAAATTGCCACGACCGTCATCTTCATAAACAACAGTTTTGGTGTTCATCATTGACAAGTTCTTTTTAGCGGTATCACAGCGTTGTTGGCGAGTGATTGTTCCTGGAACTTCGCTAGTAGAAGGAGCGTTTGGATCAACAGCAGCGTTGTTAGATTCACCAGTCAAATCTTCTGGGGTTACGCGAACTGGACGGATGACATTTGAATCTTTACCGTTAGAGTAAGGACGGTCTTTGCGGATTTCCATTCCGTATTCATTCAACATTGTGAAGTCGGTTACACCACGAGATGGGCGTTTAGCGTAACGAGTTTTACCGCCTTCTTTCCATTTGTATACAACGAATTGTTTTTCAAGAGTTTTATTTACACCATCTTGAGCAAAAGCGGCTACTGAAACAGCACAAATTACAGCCGCGATAATTGATTTTTGCAACATTTGCGATTTCCTATTTGTTTGGGTTGATTTAAGAAAAGTCCGCGCATTCTAAATTAAAAACGCGGGAAAAGTTGCGAAAATGCAACAAAAATTTCATATTTGCTTTTCAGCAGCATTTCCGAGCGGTTTTTTTAGCATAAACCGCGCTGCAATCCAAATTATTTTTCAGTGAAATTTGTTTTATGAAATAACGACCACATTAAGTGGGGCGCAAAGGCAATAATTGCGCTTTGTTACAATCTCATTCCCTTATTAACCCTTATATACAAGGAGATTTTTCGATGAAAAAACCCGTTCGCGTAACCATTACTGGTGCAGCTGGAAATATTGGCTATGCAATGGCTTTCCGTATTGCAGCTGGCGATATGCTCGGTCCTGATCAACCTGTCATCTTGCAATTGTTGGAAATTACGCCAGCACTTGGTGCTTTGCAAGGCGTTGTGATGGAATTAAACGACTGTGCTTTTCCGCTTTTGCATTCAGTAATCGCGACTGATGATTTAAGCGTTGCTTTCAAAGATACTGATTATGCTTTGTTAGTTGGTGCTCGTCCGCGTGGTCCAGGTATGGAGCGCAAAGATTTGTTAGCTGCTAACGGTGCGATTTTTGCTCCGCAAGGTAAGGCAATTAACGATTACGCTTCACGCGATGTAAAAGTTTTAGTAGTTGGAAATCCAGCAAATACCAACGCTTTAATTGCACAAGCTTCTGCTCCTGATATCAATCCGCGTCAATTTACGGCGATGACTCGTCTTGACCATAACCGTGCTATGTCGCAATTAGCGGAAAAAACAGGCACTCACAATACCGACATCAAGAAGATGATTATCTGGGGTAACCACTCATCTACTCAATATCCAGACATCAATTTTGCGACTGTGCAAGGCAAACCTGCTAAATCGGTAGTTGATGATGCTTGGTATAAAGAAACTTTCATTCCAGAAGTGCAACAACGCGGTGCGGCGATTATTAAAGCTCGCGGTGCTTCATCTGCGGCATCGGCTGCATCTGCGGCGATTGACCATATGCGCACTTGGGCTTTGGGAACAGCAGAAGGCGATTGGGTAAGTATGGCTATTCCTTCTGATGGTTCTTACGGTATTGCTCCTGGTGTGATTTATTCATATCCCGTAACTTGTAAAGACGGCAAATATGAAATCGTGCAAGGTTTAGAAATCGATGCGTTTAGCCGTGAAAAAATGGATGCTACCGATAAAGAACTTCGTGAAGAAGCAGCAGCAGTTGCTGATTTGTTGAAGAAATAATTTTTTCGGTAAATGCAAAAAAACCGCCGCAGAAAACGGCGGTTTTTTTATGTAATTGCTTGATTTTTACGGATAAGGACTATCGATGTTGAGAGAGAAAAATCTTTACCGCCGCGATGGCAGATATATTCCGCGTATTGCGGCGATTCATGATTTATGTGGTTACGGAAAATGTTCGCTGGGAGTTGCAATTCCTGTTTTGTCGGCTGCTGCTTGTGATGTTTGCCCTGTTCCGACGGGGATTTTTAGTAGTCATACTGCCTTTCCAGGTTGGTATATGCACGACACTACCGCGATTTTGACCGATTATTTGAACGCTTGGAAAAATATCGGTGTCGAAATTGACGCGGTTTATTCGGGATTTCTAGGTGCACCAGAGCAGGTGGCAGCGATTCGTCGGGTTTATCAAGAATATCCGCGGGCTTTGAAATTAGTTGATCCTGTGATGGCGGATCACGGCAAAATTTATCCGACTTACACGCCAGAACTTTGCGCGGCGATGGCGAGTTTGGCGCAAGATGCTGATATCCTCACCCCGAATTTGACCGAAGCGGCGATTATTCTTAACGAACCGATTGGCGATGAATGGGCTGGCGCGAATATTTCCGATAGCGAGGCAGAGCGGATTGTGAAAGCATTGCTGGCACTCGGCGCGAAAACCGTTGTGTTGAAGGGAATTAACCGTGATGACGGTCTGATTCGCAACTTTATCGGTAGCGGCGATGAGGTTTTGGAAGTAAATAATGAATTTTTACCGTATATGCTGCACGGCACGGGCGATTTATATGCTTCTGCCTTGCTGGCTGCGGTGATGGCTGGTAAAACAATTTTTCAGGCAACCGAATTTGCAGGAAATTTGACCAAAGAAGCGATGGTTGTGAGTAGCTATCAGCCCGACTACAAAAATCGCGGTGTAAGCTTTGAACCGTTGCTGGGAAAAATTAGCGATTTGTTGGAGTAAATCTATTGAGGGCGCATCTAAATTTATTTTTTACCATCGTCATCCTGAACGAAGTGAAGGAACTGCCAATAGAGATTTTTCGCCTGTGGCTCAAAATGACGAATTTTTAGATACGCCCTTTACTGTATTTTGATTGGCAGAAGACATTAGGAGATGAATATGAATATTGAAGGCAAGACTCCGAAATATCACCGCATCCTGCTCAAAATGAGCGGTGAAGCTTTGATGGGCGAACAATCTTTCGGATTAGATGCAACGACAATCAACCGCATTGCAGCAGAAATCGGAGTTTTGAACCGTGCGGGAGTGGAAGTCGCGATTGTGATTGGCGGCGGTAATTTATTCCGCGGTGCGCAGCTTGCAGCTTTGGGAATGGAACGCGTCGCGGCGGATCATATGGGAATGCTGGCGACTTTGATGAATGCTCTGGCGGTGCAAGATGCACTCGAACAATTGCAAATTCCAGCGCGGGTTATGTCGGCTTTGCGGGTAGATGAAGTGTGCGAACCGTTTATTCGTCGCCGTGCAATTCGGCATTTGGAAAAAGGTCGGGTGGTGATTTGCGCGGCAGGAACGGGTAATCCATTTTTTACGACCGATTCGGCAGCAAGCTTACGGGCAATTGAGCTGGAAGTCGATGCAATGCTCAAAGCGACCAAAGTAGATGGAATTTATTCCAAAGACCCGAAAAAATATCCCGATGCCGAAAAATATGACACGCTGACTTATCAACAAGCTTTAATCGAAAATTTGCAAGTTATGGATGCAACTTCCATCGTAATGTGCCGTGATAACAAAATGCCGTTGATTGTTTTTGATTTAACAAAACACGATGAAATTATCCGTGCGGTATTCGGTGAAGCGGTCGGAACGGTGATTGACTCTTAAATTGCTTTAATTTGTAATAACTGGAAATTTATATATAAAACCTAAAACGGAGTTTTTATGTTGAACGAAATTATTAAAAACGCAGAAGCTAGAATGCAAAAGAGTATTGCTTCGCTGGAAACGGAAATGAGCAAAATTCGCACGGGAAGGGCGAATGTTTCCTTGTTAGACCATATCGAAGTTGATTATTACGGTTCGATGGTGCCACTTTCGCAGGCGGCAAATGTTTCGGTAAGCGATTACCGTGCTTTGTCGATTCAAATTTGGGAAAAAGATATGGTCAGCAAAATCGAAAAGGCGATTATCAATTCCGATTTGGGACTGACACCGCGCACCGCTGGACAGACTATTCATATCAATCTGCCACCGCTTACCGAAGAAAGACGCAAGGAATTAGTAAAAGTCGTAAAAGGCGAGGGCGAACAGGGCAAAGTTGCAATCCGTAATATCCGCCGCGATGCTAATGCGGAAATTGCCAAGCTGCTAAAAGATAAAACCATCTCCGAAGACGAGGATAAAAAAGCCCAAGCTGATGTGCAAAAACTTACCGATAAATATGTCGAACAAGTAGAAAAAGTGCTCGCGGAAAAAGAAAAAGAATTGATGGAAGTGTGAGATGATTTAATAAAAAGCGGAAAAAAAATAAATTTCCGCTTTTTTATTTTTAGATGTGTGAAATGTTTATGGGAAAAATATAAAAATGTCAGATGATTTTGTATATGTTGTTGATATTAAGGAACTTAATGATGCTAAATTTATCAGTCAAGTGGAATTAGATATAAATGCATGTATAAAAGAACAATTCTCAAAAATAGAAATTTTGAAAGATATAACACTTTATGATTTAGCATATTTATCAGCGATTTTGCAATATAAAAAACACTTTGATACAAACAAACATATTGAAATTGTTGAAATAATTGATAAATATATAAATCTAGAATTAAAAGATATCATTGAAAATATAACAAATATAAATAAAATACTTGAAAAAATAGCTTATAAGAAGAGCGTAAGTGAAGAAGAAAAAACGCAAATTACAGAAAGTATTTTTAAGTTAAAAAATATAAAAATCGAAAAATCAAGATGGAGTATAGATGACAATAGGCTAGTTTGCTTATTAAAACAAACAATCAAAGATGGAGAGAAAATAAAAAATAGCGAATCAGTTAAGTCTGGGTTGATTGTCTTATGTTTTATTTTCTTCTGCGTATACATTGCTTTTATTGGTTATAGTAGATATTGGTTGGTGGGGCTTATGCTGGCTTGTATTATTGATGTGATGTTATTGTTGTTGTATGGAATAAGCGTCTTGTTAAATCCGAATCAAGAATGGAAGAAAATTGATGCAATTACTAGAAAATTAGTTTGTAAGAGCTGAATAAAAAACCGCACACGGTTGAGTAGGAATCTGATAGTATTGATGGTGTTTTAAGTGGTCTGAAATCAGTAGAAAAAGCGGAAGAATAAAGAAAAAGCCGAACAGGAGAAAATAGTGGAGAAAAGTGCTAATGTGTACACATTTAAACATGTTGAATTAAAAGAACTTTCTGTTCCCAAAGTTTCGTATAAAGAAGTTTTTGGTGTGCCGCCCAAAGATGAGAACAATTTACTTAATAAGGTTGGTGATTTTATGCGTAAAGCGGTTGATACAGGCTTGGAATATGCAGGAAAAGGTGCGAATTTTGCAGGAGATATTTTGGTTGCGACTGGTGATAATGTATCATTTGGTGCGACAAAATGGATTCGTAACCATACTTACGATAAAGAAAATTTATCGGTTAATTATGAATCAATGGCGTATAAAATTGGTGATTACGGTGCGACTGCTGTACAAGTTGCAACTGGTGTCGGTGCATTAAAAATCGGCGGTGCGAAATTAACCGCCACAGCCGCCGAAAAAACTGCGGCAAAAATGGCAAGGGAAGCGGAGAAGAGAGAGCAACAAATAGCACTGAATTATTATCGAGACAGCGATACTTATACCGCAATTGGACGCGATACTTTTGGAGACGGTAAAGCAATTTGGGCAGTTAAGCAGGAGAAGTTAGGAATTAAACCAGCAGAAACATTTAATCCAAATTACCAAACATTCAAAACTATTGATAACACGAATTATTATAGAATGTTTGGTAATGATGCAAAATCACAAGGAAGTTATCTCACTACCAAATCTAATGCAACTCGTGAAGAACTGGCTATTTTAGATGAATGGAATAATAGTATGAGATTTCAAGGAGAAGGTTTTATTCCCGCAAATGAAACATTCCATTTTGGTACTGCCGCACCGCAAAAAGGAAAGGAAATTCTGCAATACCTTCAAGGTGGCGGTCCACAAATTCTAGTAAGAGATCGTGCACCTGTTCATCAATGGACTAAAAACATTGTAGATAGAAAAACTGAAAAAACTTATACTGCGGAAGAATTTAAAAAACACTTTCCAGACCAAGTAACAAAGGATAAAAAGTGAAGATATTACCTTTTTTATCAAGACAGCATAATCGTCCATTTATCCGTATTGTTAGGTTGATTGATAACATTCAAAAAGTGTTTGATGAAAATAATGTAAGTGCAGAAACATATTATCAAAAACAATTATCTGGATTAAAAAATCAATTAACAAAAGGTAACTATGAAAATTTAAATTATTGGCTTATAAATATTTATCGTCCGCTTATTGATGATGGAATGTATGAAAAAGTGAGTAATGAATTAAACTTATTAGAAACAGAGTTAAGTAAAATATCCAGATAAAAAATGATAAAGGAGGAGTTATGTTTTTTCGTAGTAATAGAGAAAAAAATCTTTGGATAAACATATACAAAAAGCATTAATTCACATAGAAAATATCAAGAAAGAAATGGAATAAAAAATGAATAAAAACTTTTACAAAACAATCATCAATCGCAATGTGAATTTTATTGCGTTTGTGGTTGAAAATAAAATGGCTGTTTTTATTTCAGGTAGCCTGAATGATGACAATCAATCACAGACGAAAGAAAATCAACAAGATAGCGGTATTGTAAAAACTGGCTATCAGGCACAGGCGGAAAATATACCACACAAGCCACAAGAACAAGTTAAATTAGAACCACAAACAGACGCTTGGGCTTTTACCAACCATAATGAGTTGCAAAAATTGCAAGAACAAGGACTTATCGATAAGCCGAATGTGGGGGAGAATGAAGATAAAAAATATAATCTGCCTGTGGATAAATGGCTTGATGAGCATAAAGATTGGCAGAAAAAACATTCCGATTGGCGATTGGGCGTTACTTCTAAATGGTATGAAAGTGGTAATCGTGGGGTAGGAACAATATCACTTGGCACAGGTGATAAAGGAAGCGCACATTCAACTACCAAGTGCGACAGTGGTGAAAATTGTTTAACACAGCGAGATGATAGTCAAAATTCAAGCAAAAATGCAAGGGATTTATCTTTTTACGATGAACAGGCTGATAAATCGTTTTCAGGTAGCCTGAAAGATAATGCACGACAACGGCAGATGAGCAGGAACAACGCAAGGTTGATGAAGAACAACACCGTTTAGGGCAGAAAGCGAATAAACAAGACAAGGGGCTGACTGAAAATTTATCGCAAGAAAATCATCAGAAAAATCAAGTTGATAGTAAAAAACCGC
>JAFUTP010000024.1 GCA_017484165.1 Cardiobacteriaceae bacterium
GAAGCACATTACCGTTCAATTTTGCTAAAATTTCTAGTGTTTTTTCCTTAAATTTAATGTCATAAGCCATAAATAAATACTCCAAATTAGCTGAAAAAATTATTGTAACATATTTTGTTACTTTGATGCGAAATTACTATACTAATTATTACGGCATTGGTTCTGGCACTCGTGCAGAAGCCGATCAACTTGGGCAGATTTGGGTCGGAGATGGGACAAAATTGAATTCAAAAGGAAATGGCTTAATCAGTGCTGATGGAACACGAGCTTATAGGTTTCCAGCTGAAAAACCAAACACTCCCTCACAATACAATCCAACTGGAACACAGGCTAATTTTGAGAGTTATGAATATCAAACTGTTCCTAAAACTGACAAACGGGGAAATATAAAACTTAAACCCGATGGCTACCCTGAAATGGAAACCATAAAATCCAGAACAGGCGATGGTCATTTGATTATTACTGATTAACGGTCAAGCTCTATGTCTAAATTCAAAATTTTCTCTTATCGTTCGATTTATGGCGATTTGGCAACCTATGACCCTAGACTTGACCCTCATAGATTTGAAATATATAACGAATGGCTGGTTCCTATCGGTTTCACCATAGGTTCTAATGAAAAAGATGATCATTGTTTCGAATTGCAAGTTTGTTCAGCTGAATTTATCGCTCGCCACACACCAACTTGGGGACGATTTAGGTTAATCCTTGCTGACTGGGATTTAGAAGAGATAATCTACAGTGTAGAGGAAATAATCAAGGAATGCTGCGAAATAATTAATGAGCAACACATTCCAGCTGAACAAGTCTATAAAAATTTATCCAGATATATGGAATGGGAGTTCGAACCTGTAAATATCATACACTTAACATAAAACTAAAAACGGCGGAATATTATTTCTGCCGTTTTTTTATACAAACAGTAGCGAAAAATTCTTCAAAGATGTAAGAAAACAAGTGGGAAGAGGTAAGATTTTATCACTATTTCTTACCTGCGGACTTCAAAGAATTATAAATTTCGCAGGCATCTTCATCTTTTAACTTGCACCCTTTTGATGAATAAAGCATAGCTATTTCATCGTTTTTTTGCACCTCTTTGCCGTGTAAATAAATATCAGCAAGAAAATAACAACTTGCACCATCACTACCGTTACAAGCTAGTTTTAAGAATGGAATTGCTTGCGCATAATTTTGCTTCAAGTAACTAAATACACCAAGCGTTAAACAGTGCCCATTCGAACCATTATGACACAGTTGTTCGAAAAACGGATCAGGGGTTGTAAGTAAGCTATTCATACGGCTAGAACACACTTTATACCCTGTTGTCCGACTAGAACTAACAAAATCCTTAAATTTCTTACTGCGCATTTCAACTTGGCGCTTTTGATATGTATAATCCCTATAAAAACCCTCTGCCATTTGTTCTGCTGGCAGAAGCATAACATCTATATCGCTCTCCTCCAATTCCCAGTCTTTTATCAGTTTTTGATGTTTTTTCATCACTTCTTGCCGAATATTTGCAAATTCACTTTTATCTTTTGCAGCGACTAAACTAGAAAAATATTCAATCACCATATCCGTTGTTGCTCTGCAATATTGGTTAAAATATTTTTCAACGCCTTGACAAGCAGCTTCATCATCATTACGCAAACAATTTCCTAAATCTTCCTCATAATCAGCCCGTGAATAAGCCGAAAATAATAAAGTAAGCGTTATAACAACGGTAGAACAAATCTTCAATAAATTTACTTTATTCATAATCTATAATTTATATTTAATCCCATATTTAATTTTCAGGTTTATCGCGATAATCGATATTTAAGTTTTTCAATTTACGGTAAAGATTAGTTCTATCCATTCCTACTCTTTCCGCAAGTTTAGCGATACTTCCCGCACACAGACGGTATTGCGCATTCAAATATTGCCGTTCAAATTCTTCTCTGGCATCACGCAAAGATAAATTCTTCGACACCAATTGCAGCAAAATTGCACTTTGTTCTTCTTCCGATGTTTCAACTGGAACAACCGCTTCTAATGCTTCTTGCATTCCAATTTCAGCCGCATCGCTTTGAATTAGCAGTCTTTGCACTAAATTTTTCAACTCTTGCACATTTCCCTGCCAATTATGATTTCTTAAAGCATTCTGTGCAGGCATATCAAAATGCCGATAAGGGAGTTGTTCATAGTCTGAAAAATAACGGCAAAAGTATTCTAATAATTGCGGCAAGTCAGCAATTCTTTCTTTTAATGTCGGAATTTCTACCGTCGCGATGGTCAAATAATCAAAAATTTCCTGCCGTAAATTCGTCCGCATTATGCTTTTGCCAGAATCATCATTGGAAATTGTTCCCGCAATAATCCGCAAGCTCGAACAATCAATTTCCTGACCGTTGTGCATAAATTTTCTTTTATTCAGCACTTCCAAAAAGAACTCTTGGCTCTTTTGGCTTAATTTCGCAATATCAAAAAAGTAAATGCAGCCGTAAGGATTTTTTTCGATGGTGTTTCTTATATTTTCAACCTGATTTTTATCGGTATAAGACAAATTTATAACTTGAAACGGTTCATCACTGTTATCGCTCAAAGAATGCACATATCTTGCAAAATTTTCCCTACCTGTTCCGTTTTTTCCCATTATCAAAAAAGGACTACTCTGCTTTGATAATTTTTGCGCCATTTGGCGTAATTTTTCTACCTGTTCGCTATTTCCAATCAAACTAACTTTGGGATTTATCTTTTCTTGCAAAAGTAAATTCTTCTTTTGCATCTTTTTTAGTTCTAGTGCTCGTTCAACGGTCAGCAATAATTTTGCGGTTGCAAGCGGTTTTTCGAGAAAATAAAACGCGCCTAATTTCGTTGCTTCCACCGCCATTTCAATGTTACCGTGCCCGCTCATCATTATTATCGGAGCGATATTTTTGCTGTATTCCTGCTGCCAAGCTGACAATAATGTGATGCCGTCAACATCAGGCATCCAAATATCTAGAAGGATTAAATCAGGGCTTATTTCAATATATTGATTTTTGGCCTCTTCTGCATTACTAGCCGTAAAAATTTTATACCCTTCATCTTCTAAAATATCCCCAACTACCTCGCGAATATCCGCTTCATCATCAACAATCAATATTTTTATTCTTTGCTTATTTTTTATAGCCATTAGAAGTTCTCCGAATAAGTTTATTTATTACTTTAATTATTCACATTATGAAATAAAAAAACGCCTGCAAAAACAAGCGTTTTTATCTTAAAAAAATCAATGACGGAAATGACGAATTCCCGTAAAAATCATCGCGATATTGTGTTCGTTAGCACAATTGATAACTTCCTCATCACGAATTGAACCGCCTGGGTGAATTATCGCGGTTACGCCGTTTTTCGCTGCCACTTCCACACCGTCTTTGAACGGGAAAAATGCATCGCCTGCCAAAACCGAACCCGTTAAATCCAAATTTTCATCCTGTGCTTTCAAGGCAGCAATACGAGCTGCAAAAACACGGCTAGTTTGACCACCGCCAATACCAAGCGTTGCACCGTCTTTGGCAAAAACTATCGCGTTAGATTTCACGCTTTGCACCACCCGCCAAGCAAATAGCAAATCTTTTAACTCATCGCTAGTCGGTTCGCGTGCGGATACGGTTTTGAAATCGCTTTCTTGATGGGAAATGGATTTGTTATCTCTTTCCTGCAACAAAATTCCGCCGTGAATTGACTGAATTTGCAAATCCACTTTTTCTACATCAGCGGCGAGTTTTAGTTCCAACACACGAATATTCGGTTTGTTTTGCAATACCTGCAAAGCTTCGGCGGAATAATCAGGTGCCGCAATAACTTCCACAAATTGCCGCGAAATAATTTCTCTGGCGCAATCAGCATTCACCGCACGGTTAAAAGCAATAATTCCGCCAAAAGCCGAAGTCGGGTCGCAGCGGTAAGCTTTTTCGTAAGCTTCCAAAACATTTTCCCCTACCGCAACTCCGCAGGGATTAGCGTGTTTCACAATCACACAAGCTGCTTGACTAAAACGCATTACCGCCATCAAAGCCGTATCCGCATCCGCATAATTATTGAAAGAAAGCTCTTTTCCCTGATGCTTACGAATTGTCGCCAAAGACGGTGAATCGTTGTCAATATTGCGGTAAATAGCGGCTTTCTGCTGCGGATTTTCACCGTAACGAAGAGTTTCTACCCGTTTGAAATCTAAACTCAAATCCACGGGAAATAGCGGATTTTCCTCATCGGATAAATATTGTTCTTGCAGATATTGCGAAATCGCACGGTCATAATTTGCGGTATGACGGAAAGCTTTTGCTGCTAGACGCTGGCGAGTAGAAAGCGCGATACCGCCAGATTTTTCGATTTCTGCCGCAATTTTTGGGTAGTCCGAGTTATCAACAACCACCGCAACCGCAATGTGATTTTTCGCAGCCGAGCGCAGCATCGCAGGTCCGCCGATGTCGATATTTTCAATTGCAAGTTCCAGCGTGCAATCTGGACGAGAAATAGTTTCGCGGAAGGGATACAAATTCACCACCAGCAAATCAATGGGCAAAATCCCCTGCTCTTGCATTACCGCTTCATCTTCGCCGCGTCGTCCAAGTAATCCACCGTGAATTTTTGGGTGCAAGGTTTTCACTCTTCCGCCCATAATTTCAGGAAATCCCGTGAAATCAGCCACTTCCTGCACTTTAATTCCCTGTTCTTGCAAGAGTTTTGCCGTGCCGCCCGTCGAGAGAATTTCGATATTTTGCGCCGTCAAGGTTTTGGCAAATTCAACAATTCCAGTTTTGTCTGAAACACTCAACAAAGCCCGACGAGGAGTGATTTTTTCTAATGTGTCCTTCATTTATATTTCCTTTAATTTCAATACGCTAAATCTTAAATCTGCAATCTCGGCGGCAAAATGACAATTTTTGTCGCATTTGCTAATATTTTAGAAGTTAAGCAGAAATCACAATTTTGAGCCCAACAATGACTATTTTTACAACCAAAGGTCTTGCCCTAAAACTAACCCTAGCAAGAATTTATTGCATACCGCTTTTCGTTATTTTCTATTTTTTCCATCCAGAAGCTTGGGGACAATGGCTGGCACTCGGTATTTATACCTTCGCCTCAATCAGCGATTATCTCGACGGTTACCTCGCCCGCAAAAATAATGAAGTAAGCGCGTTCGGCGCGTTTTTAGATCCCGTTGCGGATAAATTGATGGTTTGCACGGTGTTAATCACCGTCCTCGCCAACAATGCACAGGAATATCTCGTATTCATTTGCGCGCTAATCATCATTTCCCGCGAAATTTGGGTTTCTGCCTTACGCGAATGGCTCGCCACCGTAGGAAAACGCGAAGCAGTCGCCGTAAGCAAAGCAGGAAAATATAAAACCGCCTGCCAAATGTTCGCACTGGGATTTTTAATTTACCGCGAAAAATTCATCGGTCTGCCAATCTGGCAAATCGGACAAGTTCTACTCGTAATCGCCACAATTTTGACTATTTACTCTCTTATCGGATACACGAAATCTGCCTTCAAGGCAATGCAGGAGACGAAAAAATGAGCAGCATTAAGCAGCGTTTTCGGCAATTTCTGCCCGTTGTCGTTGATGTAGAGACGGGCGGATTTGATGTCGAAAAAGATGCGCTACTGGAAGTTGCGGCGGTTTTGGTTAATTTTGATGCGCAGGGAAAATTAGTCCCAGTTGAGACAATTTATTACCCCGTCAAACCATTTCCCAATTCAAATGTCGATCCTGAAAGCTTAAAAATCACCAAAATTGATTTGTATCACCCACTGCGCATCGCTTATGAAGAAAAGCAAGTTGCGGAAAAATTATTCGGCACAATCCGTGAATATCAAAAAAATGCCGATTGCAAACGCGCAATTTTGGTCGGACATAATGCGACATTTGATTTAGGTGTAATCAATGCCTTGGTAGCAAGAACAAAATATAAACACAATCCCTTTCATCCGTTTTCGGTGCTGGATACCGTAAGTTTGGGCGGATTGATTTACGGTCAAACCGTGCTTTCACGGATAGCGGAAAAAATAGGCATAACTTACGATACCGAAAAAGCGCACGGGGCAAAATACGATGCCGAACTCACCGCCGATATTTTTTGTCATATCGTCAATTTGTGGGAAGAGAGAAAACCGCAGTAACAAGTAATAGGGAACATCTATTTAGGGTTAGTACTATTTTTTACCTCGTCATCCTGAACGCAGCGAAGGATCTATCGGTAGAGATTTTTCGCCTACGGCTCAAAATGACGAATTTTTAGACAAGCACAATGGTTAAATTTAACGGTAACTTAATTTATTAACTGGAAGATATAAATCAAAGCAGGAGAAATAAATGGCAATAGCACAACTCATTCCACCAAACAATTGGCAACTCTTGAACAACACTGAACTTGCAAAATTTATCTCCGAAGAATTCGATACCAGCCGCAATATTCTCGCAGCTGCCAAACCGTCTTTTCCCTCGAATGCTTTTGCTGTGCTGGAATACCGCCCTGTCGGTTATGTTGATGTAGCGGGAAAAGCAAATATTGATAGCAATGCGGTTGCCGCGCAAATTAAAGAAGATTTGCAAATTCTTTCCAATGAAATGCAGCTCTCCGCACAAGAAGCTCTGCGCTGGCAGGGATTTGTTTTACAACCGCAATTTCGTATGCAAGAAAAAACTCTCGATTACGGTATCGCGGTGTATTTCGGGCAAGATTTGGCAATAAATTTCTACCGTAGCGTTTTGGTCAAAAACGGAGTGGTAACGCTGACAATTGTTTGTTCGGATAAAGATGCGGTGCAACTAGACTCTTCTTGGAAAATCCAAATCGCCAGTGAAATGAATTATCAAAACTACCGTCCAGGTGTCGATATGAAAGCAGAAGGAAATTTGGATAATGTGGCTTTGATGAATGAAATTATGTAATGCTGTCTAAACATTCGTCATTTTTAGTCCTAGGCGAAAAATCTCTACTTCGCTGCATTTCAGGATGACGAGGCTAAAAACGAATTCCTGTGTGTTTGCCAAAAGTAAAACTAATGGCAAATGTTTATCCTCCGCTTGCGGAGGATTTTTTTATAAGTTGGCATTATTTTTGCCTGTAATTAGAAATAACCATATGGGCGTATCTAAATTTAGGAGTAGTTATATTTTTTACCTCGTCATCCTGAGCGCGGCGAAGGATCTACCGTTAGAGATTTTTCGCCTAAGGCTCAAAATGACGAATTTTTAGATACGCCCATATGTTTTTTTGCGAAGATTAAGAAAAACTCATAAATAAATATCTAAAATATTTTTTAGAAAAAATATTATTTTTTTTATCCCTCAACTCACACATAGGAGAAAGCTATGAAACTTCCAGTCATTAGCGCACTTTGCGCATCTATTCTTCTCGCCAACACTTCTTTCGCCGAGGAAAATAATAAAACTATCGGCATTGCAGCTTGTTGCGTGATCGGACAAACGCAAACAATGGACACTGCCGCCGAAAGATGGAAAGAAATGGCTGCCAAAGAAGGCATCAAAGTGATTTATGAAAATGCCGATGAGGCTAATAATCAAGATAAAACTCTGCAAATCAAACAAATGCGGGAAATGGTTGATAAAGGCGCGAAGGTTATTTTTGTAATGCTCGTGCAAAACAAGTCGGATTTAACCAAGGAACAAGACGAATTTTTGAAATACGCCAAGGAAAAAGGCACGACTGTAATTGCCTATAACCGCGAACCGGGAAAAGCTCTGCTTGGTCGCAACGATAACTTATATTATGTTGGCTCAAAAGCCTTGAATGGCGGTATATATCACGCCGATATGATGAAATCATTGGTAGAAAAAAATCCAGATTGGGACAAAAATAAAAACGGAGTTATTGAATATGTACTATTTCAAGGCATAGAAGGATCAAGTAACGAAACTTCTCGCACAAAAGGCTTAACCAATACGCTAAACAAAAACGAAAAATACAAACAAATCAAAACTGAAAAAGCCAATTGGAATCATACCAAGGCAAAAGAAATTACTGCAAGTTATATTTCAAGTGGCGAAATAGACCAATTTGAGCTAATTGCTTGCAATTCTGATGATATGGCGTTGGGAGTTTTAGAAGCCTTCAAAGAAGCAGGAAAAGAACCACTTCCGATTACCTCAATCAATGCTCTACCAGAAGTGCAGCAAAAAATTAAAGACGGAGAAATCCAAGGCTCGGTTTATCAAAATATCACTGCACAACAAGATATAGCTTTCAAAATGGCATTAAATGTAATTAACGATAAACCAGTCGATGATGGCTTGGAAAACAAACATCGCATAGTGAATAAAATCGTCAATGTTCCTTGGGAAATTGTTACCAAAGAAAATGTTGATAAATACTTAAAATAAGACTACGAGGAATAATTTAAGGAATTGATTTAAGCAATAACCTCTTATAAATATTTAGACCGCTTTTATAAGCGGTCTTTTTTATTCACCCGCGGTGCGCGGGGCAAATCCTTATTTGCATCTACGATTGCCCTCTTCGGTATTTTTCGGTATTTATTTACAAAACCAATCCGCCGTTTTTACACGGCGGATTTTTTGTCGCGTGCCGCGACGGGCGTTCCTGATTTTCTTCGATTTAATTTCAATCGACTACACCGTTTCTCGTAAATCCGCCCTATTCCGTCATTTTGAGCGTAGCGAAAAATCTCACCGTTACCGTCAATTTCCGCCATCTTCCGTCATTTTGAGCCGTTAGGCGAAAAATCTATCGACAGATCCTTCGCTTCGCTCAGGATGACGGCGGCATTGTTTGGCGGTTTTCCGTCATTTTGAGCGTAGCGAAAAATCTATCAACAGATCCTTCGCTTCGCTCAGGATGACGGCGGCATTGTTTGCGGTTTTACCGTCATTTTGAGCGTAGCGAAAAATCTATCGAA
>JAFUTP010000025.1 GCA_017484165.1 Cardiobacteriaceae bacterium
AATTTTATTGGGCGGTGGAGAAATCGCCAATTTAACTTCAAAAATAAAGGACAATTTATTATTAAGCTCGATAAAATTCGCAAATCCTGATCGTGCAATCGACATAGTTAACGGCAACTTAAGCTTATCGGAAGATGCCGCACGGGGTATAAATAAAGTCAATAATCTGGCTGAAAAACACCCAAACAGTGCAGGATTTATCGAAGGCGCAACAGCATTAACAGGGGTGGCAGCAGTCGAAAAAACTATTGCAACAAACCTTGTTAAACCAGACTTTACAACTCCTCATAAGGAATATAAAAACTATCTCGTAAGCGAAAAATTTAGCGATAGTTATGCAAATACTAGTATTGCTAGCAAGGTTGATAATGCAACTCCAGTATCTGCGGTTGATACCGTTCCTACTTCCAGACCTGATTATTATGTGAAACCTAATGGGGATGTCGTGCCGAGCACGGGGTATCGATATATGAATAGCATACACACCGAAAAAACTATGGAAACTATGAACAGCGGAGAAGGTAAAGACTACTTTGGATTTAACAAATATGACACAGGCAGTGCAGCGCGCGATGCTTACCAAATCGCACCAAAATGGTCAGATGCTAGATTGCGCGGTGAATTCGATACATTACAAGTCATAGATGATATGCGAGTTCCTAAAACATTTGGAGATGAAGGTCCTGATTTAGAACCTTTTACCACATCATATCCACAATATGGCAAAGGTGGCGAGCTGCAATTCATATATGACAAAGGTTATATTAAATTCGACAAGGTTGATTTATTGGAGGATAAATGAGCACAACCGAGCATAATTATCCTGATTGGGTTAAAAATCGTAAATTAGCAAATCAACATTTCACTTATCTAGTAAAAAAATATGCTCCTAATAGAACAGATTTACTAGAAAAGTTGAGTCAAGATAATTACATAGCATTGGATTATGTTAAATATTATTTGGGTGAAATAGATCGTGCAAATAATTGGAAAGTAACTTATTCGCCTGAAGATCAAAATCTGGTATATGACCTATATTTTTACGGTGGAGGTTAAGAAAATGGCGGCAGTTTTTGCCGCTTTTTTGTAAAAGTAACCGCAGAAGCTAATATCGGTGAACATTATTTTTTTGATACAAATCAAGGAGCAAGACCTATGCATTTGGCAGATGCTAATAAACCAATACGCCCAAAAAGAAGGTATAAAAGGGACACAATGTTTAACTTGTCAAAGAAAAAAAGGCGGCAATCTTTCAAAATACTCAAAAGACAAGAAAAAAGGTAAATAATGAAAACTTACGAGAATGTTATTTTCCGGCATATTCATAATTTTTGGAGTGATGCTGAAATCGAAAAATTCTCTTGGAATAATGGAAAAATTATAACTGAAATGCCATATTTTAAGGTCTTTTGTGTTCAACCAAAAGATAGGAACTATGCCATTTATATTAGTTCTGGAATTGCAACTATTATAAATCAAGAGTTTTTTATCATCAGTCCATACAAGTCTGAAGAACATATAGAAACACTAGCAATGATTGCTTCCGCTTCAATAGCTTATCCAAATAGTTTTCAGTTAAATTGCTGTGTGAATATAGATAAACCTTGGCTGGATAATTCAAAATTAAAGTATTTTCTTATTTCTCTACCATATACTTTTGGTCAAAATCTAGAATATATGGAATTTGGTAATAAAAAAATACGATTTTTTTGGTTATTGCCAATAACCGATGAAGAACACAGTTTCTTACAAAATCATTCAGTCGGCTCATTGGAAGACTTGTTCGAAGCCAACAATATCGATTATCTGAATATAAACAGAAAGAGCGTTGTATAAAAATAAAACGGCAAGATGGTAACTTGCCGTTTTTTGTTAGACGCTGCCATCAGTGGTAAAATTGATAAAATAGAAGATACAAAAGCAAATGCCGCTGCTTGCGGTGATGATTTTGTATGCAAGGGGGCAATTTACGGCAAACCCATAACCGATACCGCAGGTGCTGTAGGAGGCGTAAAAACACTAGGAACAGTAGGAAGAAATTTCTGTAAGAGTGTAGATAATTTTGCAGAAGGGGTGGGGAAATCTACCGCAACAGAAGCACAAAAAGCACGGCAGATTGACATAAATGCTGGTCTTGATGGCGAGATGGTTTATAGCCGAGGAGTAAATTTTTCAACAGAAAACATTCCAACCAATATTCATCAAGGAAAGCAAGATAAGCATTATTTTGGTTCAAATAACTACACAGAAAATAGAAGCTATATTCACAGTAATATAAATGCACAGGAATTGTTGGATGGAGTTCATACTGGTCAATATCCAGTTGTTTCTGTTGGCAACCGCAATATGCCAGTAGTAGATTTTGGTAAAGAAATAGGTATTGTCAAACCATCAGGCAATCCAACAAACTATGGAACAATTCATTATGGAAAAAATGATGCACATATAGTTCCTACTGAACCAAAAACTATTCCAACAATCCACAATAAAAAATGATGAATTGGCATAACAACTGTGCAGAAATACCAGACTTTTTAATCCAGGAACTGTCGGTTTGCTTTTGTTTAAATATGAGTCAGAATTTCAAAGCAATTATTGTTGAATTGGAAAACAAATATTTCAATATCACGGCTTACACATACAACCAACCAACCGACAATGACATCGAATATATAAGAATGGTATATACAGAATTATCTGCTCGTATAGGTGATGATTTTTATGATGATTTTTCTATCGGTAAAGAGTGTCTTCAATGCTCATATACAGAAGAAGAACTAGATAAATTAAGTAGCAAGACATTATTTCGTCGCAAGGAGTAAAAATGAACGATGAATATAAATTGTCTCCATGTGAAATACTTACTCCTTATTGGTTAAACATTGCAATGATAAAATCAATGCTAGGATTAATCAATAAGGACATTGTGAGAATTGCTGCATATATTGATAGAGATAACACTATCAATATACTAATATTTCTCAACAGAAATAAAACGCATGAAGATATTTCTGATGCGAATATATTGCTTGAAAGATTGCATTATTTTGCTGCAAATAAATTCACAGCTGCTGTCTGCAAGTTTATCTATCTAACAGAAAAAACACATCATAAAGCTATGAATATGATAGTTGGAATACCTCATCTTGGTTCTATTTACGAAATAGATATGTTCGACCAATGAGTCAAAAGCGGAGTTTTTCTCCGCTTTTTTATTCCCATCAAATAATATTCATCATCTAATTTTTACCGTAACGGTGTAATATTTTTTACCGTATAATCATAAAAATTCACAAGAGGATAAAAATAAATGCACAAAATTGAATTTCAGCTTTTTCCCGAAAATCAAGCCAGACTTCTTAATCTTTGCGGGGAATTAAATAAGCATATTGCAAGCATTGAAAAATCAATAGGAGTAAATATTTCTAACCGTGGTTTTTTATTTGAAATTACAGGTGATGAAAATAAAGCGATTAAAGCCCGTGAAATTATCGAAAATCTTTACCGTGAAACTGAAAACACAAACATAAATCAAGAAGCGGTGCATTTAGCTGTCCGTGATGCTAATGCCACGACTCAAGTAAATCAAAATTCAAATTCTGACGGTGAAAATAAGCTAATTAGCATCGAAACCAAACACGGCACTATCACTGGTCGCGGCGACAATCAACGCCGTTATCTCGCCAGAATTTTCCATAATGCGGTTAATTTCGGTATCGGACCTGCGGGCACGGGAAAAACTTATCTCGCGGTTGCAGCGGCAGTTGGTTTTTTGAATTCCAATAAAGTCAGCAGAATAATTCTAGTCCGTCCAGCGGTTGAAGCAGGTGAAAGATTAGGCTTTTTACCAGGTGATATGTCGCAAAAAGTTGATCCCTATCTCCGCCCTCTTTATGACGCTTTGAATGATATTCTCGGCACGGAAAAAGTTATCAAATATGTCGATCGCGGCACGATTGAAATTGCACCACTGGCGTTTATGAGAGGTCGCACATTGAATGATGCTTTCATCATTTTGGACGAAGCACAAAATACTACCGTTGAACAAATGAAGATGTTTTTAACCCGTCTTGGTTTCGGCTCTACGGCGGTAATTACGGGCGATATCAGCCAAATTGACCTGCCACGCGAAAAGCAAAGCGGTCTCATCAACGCTGAAAAAGTATTGCGCAATGTCGAAGGGATTTCTTGGACAAAGTTTTTATCCAAAGATGTTGTCCGCCATCCGTTAGTGCAAAGAATTGTCGATGCTTATGAAGGTTTTGATAAAAATAATTTTCGCTCTTCTGCTGAATAATTAAAGCTAATTTCATAATCCGCAGGCGGAATAAATCCAGCGGCTTTTTCAGCCCATTCGATAAAAATTAAGTCATTATTTATTTGCCAATCGCGAACATCTAAATATAAAAGCTCATCAGGTTCTGTTAAGCGGTATAAATCCGCGTGCAGAATATTTAATCCTTTAACTTGATAAGTATTTATTAAAGAATAAGTCGGACTTGGAACGGCATCTTCCCAGCCCAAAGAGTGCAAAAAATATCTCGTAAAGGTGGTTTTTCCTGAACCTAAATCTCCTGATAAATAAATAACTCCGCGGTTATTGATTAAGTCCGAAATTATCTTTACCGCTTGACGCAATTGCACGATTGTAGTAATTGTAAATTCTTGCATTTTGATTTCGTTATTTTCAGTCATAAAAAAACTCCGCTAAAAATTTAGCGGAGTTTATGGTTAAAGTAAATTTTAAGCTTCTACTGTTTTAGATTTTTGCGTCATCATAGTCATCACACCCTTAACCAGAAGAATTATCGATAAAGATAACAAGAGCCCTGCGATAAAGAGACGAGCAATATTCCAAACCGATGAATCTGCTGTGCCGATAGCATTGAAATCTTTCAAAATCAAAAGCAGCAACGCGCTAATCGTCGCGCACATCATAAAGCCAAGCGGAATATAGAGCATAAAGTTCTTCTTGCCGATTTTGCCGAGCCAAACTGCAACCGCAAGCAGTCCCAATCCAGCTAGCAATTGATTTGCCGCACCAAATAGCGACCAAATATTTTGATAACCGTTAAGCCCCAAAAACATTCCCAAAACGATGGTAATGAGAGTTGCAACATATTTATCGGTCAAAAGCTTCATCAAGCCCGTTGTTTCCGACATTTGTTGTCCTTCAAGTAACCAGAATTCTTGAAACATATAGCGCGCGAGGCGAGTAGAAGTGTCAAGAGTTGTAAGACAAAATGCGGAAATAGTCAGAATTAACAATTGATACACGGTGAATTGTGCGTTTTGCATTCCAGGAATTTTGGCAAACATGTGGCTCAAACCATCAGCAAACACGGCAGTCGGAGCACCGTAACCGCCAGCGGAATATTTCTGCCAAACATAAGCAACCGCCAGAGTAGACATAATCGCCAAAATACATTCAATCAACATCGCGCCATAAGCAATCGGACGAGCGTGTTTTTCTGAAGCAAGCTGCTTGGCAGTAGTTCCCGATGCCACAATTGAATGGAAACCTGAAATTGCACCGCAGGCAACGGTTATAAATAAGATTGGAAATATAAATCCTAATTTATCGTTACTCCAACCTGTAAAAGCAGGCATTTCTACTGTCGGATGAGCTGCAATAATGCCGATAATCCCGATAATCATCATTGCATAAAGCAAAAATGAACTTAAATAATCTCGCGGTTGCAAAAGTATCCAAACAGGCATTACCGAAGCGGCTGCAATATAAACTCCAATAACTATTAACCAATCTTTTTCCGAGAAGTAAAACGGGTGAAATTTCAAACCGATAATCACAATCGCCACAATCGCCACAATGCCCGCAAGCGACAAACCGAAAAGCGAAGAGCCACGCTTACGGAACAAAAGCCCAAAAACTACCGCAATGGCAATAAATAGCAATGAAATCATCGCGGTCGCAGCATTGGCGGTGTTGGTCAAAACCTTCGCGGGATCGCCTGCAATTTCACTAAACGCCGCACTTGCTGGATTTATCGCAGCGAAAGTTTTTGCCACAATCGAAGAAAACGCAGCAATAACCAAAATCAAAGCGAAATAGCCAAAAACCAAAAATAGTTTTTTCATCAATTCGCCCATCGTGTCTTGGATAACTATCCCGATTGACTGCCCTTTATGGCGAATTGAGGCGTATAAAGCTCCAAAATCATGGACTGCACCGAAGAAAATTCCACCGAAAATAATCCACAACACAACAGGAACCCAGCCGAACGGAGCAGCCATAATCGGACCGTTTATCGGTCCCGCGCCAGCAATCGAAGAAAAATGATGCCCCATCAAAACTGGCGGTTTGGCAGGAACATAATCGACACCGTCATAAAATTCTTCCGCAGGAGTTTTTTCCCCTGAAATAACTCCCCAGACACGCTCCAAATAGCTGCTGTAAAATATGTAGCCCAACGCAAGACAAATCGCGCCGCCAAATAAAATAAATAAAGCATTCACTGAAAAACTCCTTATTCAAATGCTTGTTATTCGATTTCAATCATAAAAATATATCCAAGAGCTAAAAAAATTATTTCTTTTTCCACTGTTTTTTAACAAAAGAGTAGAGTTTATTTTTCGAAATACGGTAAAAAGTTTTGCATTGTTTATTAACAAACGGAGCAGATTTTTTCCAAACATAGCGCAAAGATTTATTGCGGATTTTTTGATATTTCGTCCGTATTTTTTGCCAAATAGCCCAAGATTTTTTTGCCAAGGGTTTAATTTTTTTGAGCTTAATCTTCATCAACACTATCCCAATCAAATTCGATACGGTTAAACAATTCTGCAAGCTCTCCGCTTTCTGCCATTTCCGCGATGATATCCGCACCACCGATAAGTTTTCCCTCAACCCACAATTGCGGAAAAGTCGCCCAATCGGCATATTCGGGTAAGTATTGCCGAATCGCTTCATCTTGCAGAATATTCACATAGGCAAAGGGCTTTTGCAAGGCTTTCAAATGCTCTACCGCCTGCTGGGAAAAACCGCATAACGGTGCATCAGGATTACCTTTCATATAAAGAATTATCGGCAAAGAATTGATTTGTTCTTTTATTCGCTCAATGGTTTCTTCTTTGTCGTAAAGTATTTCTTCTTCTGACATTTTTTGTTTTCCGTTTTAGACTTTTTTATTTATAAAAAAATATATTGAATATAGGGCGTATCTACGAAATTCGTCATTTTGAGCCGTAGGCGAAAAATCTCTATCGTCAGATCCTTCGCTGAACTCAGGATGACGAGGGTAAAAAATAGAACTACCCCTAAATTTAGATGCGCCCTATATTAGCTTTCATTTTTACTAATTCATACAAGGTTATTACTATGTCTCACTTAATCAGCACATATGCACGGTTACCCGTCGAATTCGTTCGGGGTGAAGGTGTGTATCTCTTTGATAATAAAGGAAAAAAATATCTCGACGCTCTCGCAGGGATTGCCGTTTGCGGTATCGGACACGCAAATTCTGAACTCTCCGCAAACTTAAAAGTTCAAGCTGACAAACTTTGGCATACTTCAAGCCTCTTTGCCGCACCCGAACAGGAAAAAGCTGCCCAAACTTTATGCCGCATATCGGGAATGAAAAGAGCATTTTTTGCTAATTCAGGCGCAGAAGCAAACGAAGCCGCAATTAAATTAACTCGCCTGCATGCGGAAAAATTAGCCATTGAAAATCCGCAAGTAATTTCTTTCCACGGCGGATTTCACGGTCGGACATTCGGCGCGATGGCAGCTACCGCCAATCCCAAAATTCGTGCGCATTTTTTCCCGCATCTACGCGATTTCGTTCATCTGCCCTTTAATGATTTTGCTGCAATTGAAGCCCATCGCTTTAATCCCAAAATCGTCGCGGTAATCTTCGAATGCGTACAAGGCGAAGGCGGATTACACCCAGCCGAAAAAGAATTTGTGCAAAAGCTACGGAAAATTTGCGATGAAAGAAATTGGCTACTCATCTGCGATGAAGTTCAAATCGGAATGGCAAGAAGCGGGAAATGGTTTGGATTTCAACATTACGACATTAGCCCCGACGCAATCACAATGGCAAAAGCTCTGGGAAATGGTTTACCCGTCGGAGCATTGTTAGTAAATGAAAAAACCGAAAATTATTTCCAACTCGGAATGCACGGTTCAACTTTCGGTGGGGGAAATTTAGTTATCAATACGGTAAATAAAGTGCTGGAAATTTATGAGCGCGACAATCTGCCAGAGCGCGCAGAAAAAATCGGTAATTACCTCAAAAATCTTCTTAATGAAAAGCTCGGGGGGCTTCCGATTGTGAAAGACATTCGCGGTCTTGGTTTGATGCTCGGAATTGAACTTAACCGTCCGATTGAAAATCTAGTCGCCAAAGGTTTGGAAAAATCGGTAGTTATCAATGTAACGGCAGGAAAAGTTATCCGCTTGCTGCCACCGTTAATTTTTAAGGAAGAACATTGCCGCGAATTAGTTGATGTGCTATTTCAATTACTGAAAAACGAACAATAATGTTTAGCGCGACGGCGGATTTTTACCGCCGTTTTTTTTATGTGTAGAGGAAAAAATGCTCAGTTACCGTCATCACTATCACGCAGGCAATTTTGCCGATGTTTTTAAGCATTTCTGCTTATTTTCCGCCCTCGAATATATGACACAAAAAGATAAACCGCTCTTGTATCTTGACACGCACTCGGGCGCAGGAATTTATCAATTAGATGAAAAAAATCGGGAATTTGCAAGCGGTCTGGGAGAATTTTTCCAGCTTGATACGCAAGTTTTATCCGAAGATTTGCGCAATTTCCGTGATTTTTTACTTTCCCTACCCCAGCGCGGAATTATTCCGATAAATGCGCTAGCTGGCTCTCCAATTATTGCCGCCAGTCTCTTGCGCGACAACGATACTCTCCATCTTTGCGAAATGCATAGCACGGACTTTCCTATTTTGGAAAAGGCGGTTAAAAATTTGCGCGCTAGACGCACGGTTATTTCTCCAACTGACGGTTTTGATGCCGTAAAAGCCGCTCTACCGCCGCCCGCTCGCCGTGCTTTAATTCTTATCGATCCCTCGTATGAAATTAAATCTGATTACAAACGCTGTATAAACGCATTACAAAACACTATCAAACGCCTGCGTTCAGCGGTAGTTTTGCTCTGGTATCCGTTACTCAACCGCAAAATAACGGAGGCAGAAGGTTTTATTCCCGCACTTATCGCAGAAGCAGAAATTGCCGCCCTGCCCTATTTCAATCAAACTTTTATTCAGGATAAAAATGCCGATGGCATGTTCGGTTGCGGCATTTTTGCGCTAAATCCGCCCTATCAATTTCCCGAAAAAGTCTCTCTGGCATGCCAAATTTTGCATAAATATTTGGCTTAAAAATCTTTGAAAATACGGCAATTCAATATCGAGGATTTATTTATGAAAAATTTTCTATTCATCTTGACAGTCGCTCTATTTTTTACCGCCTGCACAACAGGAGCAAAAATCGATTATCAAAGCATCTCGCAAATCAAGCGCGGTGTCAGCACGGAACAAGATGTGCGCAAAATTTTCGGCGAACCTGATAGCACACAAAGCAATCTTGCAGCAGGGCAGAAAATTTTGATTTACCGTAACCGCAAATCCGACGAAGTTAAACGCCCAATTGCAGGAATGGTCGGCACAATCGCAGGCGGTGTACTGGGATATCAAATCGGCGACGGTGGCGGTCAAGCAATCGCGACAATGGTCGGTGCTAGTGCAGGAGGCGCACTCGCAGGAAATGCGGTAACCACACGCGAAGAGGAAAGAAACTTAATCATCGCAATTGATATGAGAACAGGACGAGTATCCGATTTCAATTACACCGAACAAGCAAATAAACATTCACCTTGGTCGCCATCTGCCGCACCGTCAGCTTTGTAAATTTGTTTAAGCGCAATTCTTAAATTTTTATACGACAACTTGCATAAGCAATACAAATTCATAGAATGCGCGCCACTTGGGAGCGTTCTTGGATTCGACGGGGATATCAAGGCTCTAGGTGCATACCGAGAATGAAAGAATCTCGTTAAACCCTTTCACAACAATAGTTGCAAACGACGACAACTATGCTTTGGCTGCTTAATTAAGCCAACGGTCGCCCAGAATTGTTCCTGGTTTTGGCTCGACCGTCATTTACAGGAAATCGCTGGCTATCGCGTCTGCCGATGGTTAGTTAAATCCAGCAGAATCGCCAAGAAGATGCCTGTTCGTCGGCTGCTTTGCGGTTAAACACAATAGGCAGAACTAAGTATGTAGGACCGAAAGTTGCGGATTCGCGGACGGGGGTTCAAATCCCCCCGCTTCCACCAATTTTCAATAAATTTCTCACTAAATTTCATCTCTTTGCCCGAAGTTATCTTCGGGCTTTTTTATGCGCTAAATAAAACGCGCCTGAATGCAAGCTGCAAGCCATAAAATTAAATTTTCAATGGGCGTATCTAAATTTACGGTTAGTTTTTTACCATCGTCATCCTGAATGCCGCGAAGAATCTGCCGATAGAGATTTTTCGCCTACGGCTCAAAATGACGAATTTTTAGATACGCCCCAATGTTTATACAAAGGACTAAAAATGCTTGATAAAACAAAAATTTTCAGCGATGCGCTTTTGAATGCGACAGCCTATCCCGTTGCCGATGTACCACAAGGAATGCTCAAATTAGATGCGATGGAATTTCCGCAAGATTTCCCCGAAGAGCTGCGAGCTGGATTTGCCAAACGCCTTGCCGCCGTCGCGCTCAACCGTTACCCGCCTGCAAAACACAAAAATATCGAAAAACTTTTGCGCAAAAATTTCTCTATCGACGAAAATTTCGGGCTCTTGCTCGGTAATGGATCGGACGAAATTATTCAAATGTTGGTTTATGCCGCAGCATGGGAAAATGCCGCAATATTGTCGGTTGCGCCGACTTTTGTGATGTATCGCAATTGTGCGAATTTTGCAGGAGTTGATTATTTTTCCGTTGATTTGAATGCGGATTTTTCCCTTAATGTCGAAGCATTCAAAGCCGCAATTCAAGATAAAAAACCGAATTTAATTTTTCTTGCCGTGCCGAATAATCCGACGGGAGTTGTATTTTCCGCCGAAGCGGTTGCAGAAGTGATTGAAGCAGCAAAAGATGCTTTATTTATAATCGATGAGGCATATCAAGCTTTTTCTGGCGGTAATTTGCAAGAGTTTGCCGCACGCTATCCGAATGTGTTGATATTGCGCACATTATCCAAAGTAGGCTTTGCAGGAGCGCGTTTCGGTTATCTCTTCGGCAGGCGCGAACTCATCGATGAAATCGAAAAAATCCGTCCGCCTTATAACATCAATGTAATGACCGCCGCGGCAATTGAATATGCGCTTGAAAATTACGCTGAAATCCAAAATGCCAGCGCAAAAATTCCGCTCTTACGCAAAGAGCTAGCGGAAGAAATCAGCAAAATTAACGGCATCGAAGTCTTCCCATCAAATACCAATTTTTTAGTTCTGCGAGTTACAAATAGCGACGAATGCTTTACAAAGTTAAAAGAAGCAGGAATTTTGGTCAAAAATCTCAACGCTCAACATCCGCTACTTGCCAATTGTCTGCGCATTACCGTAAGTTTTAATGATGACAATGAACGGCTTTTATCTGCCTTAAAAAATATCTTTACGGAATAATAAAAAATCCGCCGTTTTCGCGGCGGATTTGCTTGTGAATTGCTAGTTACACAAAAGGGTACATCTAAATTTAGGATAGTTCGATTTTTCACCACTCGTCATCCTGAATGCAGCGAAGGATCTGCCGATAAAGATTTTTCGCCTACGGCTCAAAATGACGAATTTTTAGACACGCCCAAAATCACTCTTCGTAATTTGCAGCATCTGCCGCATCATCTGGTCTAGCTTCTGGCAATTCAACTTCACCGCCGATGAATTTTTCACGGATTTTTGCTTCGATTTCGGCGGCAACTTCTGGATTTTCTTGTAAATAGGCACGGACTTTTTCTTTACCTTGTCCGATTTTGTTACCGTTATAGGCATACCAAGCACCAGATTTTTCAATAACTTTTGCCTCAACTCCCAGCGTGATTAGCTCACCTTCTTTGGATACACCTTGACCGTAGAGAATATCGAATTCCGCTTGCTTAAACGGCGGCGCGACTTTGTTTTTCACCACTTTGACGCGAGTTTCATTACCGAGAACTTCTTCGCCATCTTTCACAGCTCCCGTGCGGCGGATATCCATTCTGACCGAGGCATAAAACTTCAAAGCATTACCGCCAGTTGTGGTTTCAGGATTGCCGAACATCACCCCGATTTTCATACGGATTTGGTTGATAAACACCACCAGAGTGTTGGCTTTTTTGATATTGCCCGTGAGTTTGCGCAGAGCTTGGCTCATCAAACGAGCTTGCAAGCCCATATGTGAATCGCCCATTTCGCCTTCAATTTCAGCCCGCGGTGTCAAAGCCGCAACCGAATCCACAATAATCACATCGAAAGCACCAGAGCGCACCAGCGAGTCAGTAATTTCCAAAGCTTGTTCACCGTTGTCTGGTTGGGTTACATATAAATTTTCGATATCAACGCCGAGCTTGCGTGCATAAACGGGATCGAGTGCATGTTCAGCATCGATAAACGCAGCAAGTCCGCCTTCTTTTTGTGCTTGGGCAATAACCTGCAACATCATCGTAGTTTTGCCCGAACTTTCAGGACCGTAAATTTCCACAATCCGACCTTTCGGCAAACCGCCAACTCCAAGCGCAATATCAAGCCCCAAAGAGCCCGTAGAAATTACCGAAATATCGTGATTGTCAGCTTGATCGCCAAGCCGCATTACCGTTCCTTTTCCGAATTGTTTATCTAATTGTGAAAGAACGGCATCGAGTGCTTTTTTCTGATCGCTATTCATTGTTTTTCCTTTTATAAGTATTTGATTTAACAAAGGAGCGCATCTAAATTTTTTCACCCTCGTCATCCTGAGCGAAGCGAAGGATCTAACGATAGAGATTTTTCGCCTACGGCTCAAAATGACGATTTTTTAGACACGCCCAAAGAAAAACACGGCTTTTAACCGTGTTTTTACTCTTGATTATGCTTTTAGAGTAAATCGTCGAGCGCGTGAATTTTTGCTTCGACGGCGGGATCTTTTTTACTCTGCGTTGCACGCCAGTATTGCTCACGAGCGAGTTTGGTGTAGATGTAAGCAAGATTTTTCCGCGCATTGATGTTGTCGGGTTCGTGTTCTAAAAAGCTTTCTAATGTTGCGCGAGCCGCATTCCAATCGCCCCGACCTTGATAAATCACCGCAAGTGCATTACTAGCCGCGGATTGGCTTGGAAAATTCACCTGCATCATTTTGAACCATCGTTCTGCTTCATCGGCACGACCGAGCTGCATCAAAATCAAACCTTTGATATACGCTGCTTTACCATCATCAGGCGCATTCATCAAGCGCATATTTAATTGTTTGAGAGCAAGTTCTGGATTACCGTTAGTTGCCAATGCTTCCACTTGTTTGTAACCAATCCACTGATTAGAACTAACCGCCATTTGGCTGAGAGCAGCATTGGGAGTTTTGGTTTGATTTTTATTTTTCACTTCGGCAGCGGCTAAATTTTTATCAGACTTCAAAGAAGGTTTGCGCGCCGAGCTTGAACCTTGCACAACAACGGGAGTTGGAGCACCGTCGCCTGCACCGAGCATTTGTGCTGCAAATTCCTCGGCATTGCTAACCGTCGCGCCTTGGGCAGCATTTTGCAAGCTATCGGCATTTTTTCCCGCAGGTAGAAGTGCAACGGCTGGTTCTTTACCGTCGGATTTTTTCGCATCTTTTTTGACACCTTTACCGCTTTTATCGTCTTTTTTCGCGTTTTTAGCGTCTTTCTTTTCTGTTTTTTTATCGCCGTCCTTGGCGTTTTTATCGGCTGATTTTGCGTTTTTATCGCTCGCTTTATCAGCATTTTTATCCGCTGTGTTTTCTTGTTCTTCTTTTTTCTCTTTCTTGGCTGGTTCTTTATTTTCCGAGCTTTCACCTTCTACGGCTGGTATTGCGGCGTTTTCGTCCTTGCCTTCGGTAAGTTGTTTAATATCTTGTTCTGCTGGTTTAGCGTCTTTTTTATCGGCGGTTTTGTTATTTTTTTTATCGCTTTGCTTATTGTTTTTTGCGCTTTGTTTAGTAGTTTGTTTTGCGCTTGCCGTAGATTTTTTTTCCTCTGCAAAGCTTGTTTGTCCGAAAGAAAAAAGAACAAAAAATAGAAAAATTGCTTTGATGATTTGGAGACTAGTTTTTTTCATACTCATAATTTGCTTGACTGGTAGTTAAGAAAATCTAACTGTGGAAATTTTATTCATCTATCAACACGATGGTAGTTCTATTTTTTCACCTCGTCATCCTGAGCGCAGCGAAGGATCTACCGATAGAGATTTTTCGCCTACGGCTCAAAATGACGAATTTTTAGACACGCCCACGATTTATTTAAGAACTTACAGAACCGTTATTTTTAATTTATGACCGAACAGCAACACACGCCCGTAATGCGGCAATATTTAAGTATCAAGAAAGATTATCCCGACACCTTGCTTTTTTACCGAATGGGAGATTTTTACGAATTATTTTTTGAAGACGCGCGACGGGCGAGTGATTTACTCAATATCACGCTAACCACCCGTGGCAAAACCGCTGGTGAGCCGATACCGATGGCTGGTGTTCCTGCGCACGCTTTGGATAACTATCTCGGCAAGCTGATAAACAAAGGGGTATCGGCGGTAATTTGCGAGCAAATCGGGGAAGCTGGCGGCAAAGGCGTTATCGAACGGGCAATTACTCGCATCATCACCCCAGGCACTTTGACTGATGAAACTCTGCTCGACGAAAACCGCGACAACATTTTGCTCTCCATTTTTCCCGATAAAAAATCCACAAGCGAGCTTTTCCATATTGCCTATGCCGATATTTCTCGCGGCGAATTTATGCTGCATTCCAATCTCACGGAAAGCAATCTACACGCAGAAATTGAACGCTTAAAACCTGCTGAAATTCTCATTCCTGAAACTTCTTCTGTGCCGCTAAACCTCTCGCGCACGGTTAAACCGAAACGCAAATTTGATTGGTATTTTGAGCAATCATCGGCTGTGCGCGAGGTTTTGCAATATTTCGAAGTTATGAATTTAGACGGCTTTGGCTTAAATGAGCGCGAACCGTCGCTTGCTGCCGCGGGTTGTCTTCTACAACATTTACGCGACACCCACAAAATGCACTTACCGCCGCTTTCTGCTCCGATAAAAATCACGGAAAACGGTTTTATGCAGCTTGATGCCGCAACTCGTCGCAATTTAGAGATTGAATACAGCTTGTCGGGAGATAGCAAATATTCCCTTGCTGGCACGATTAATCGTTGCCGCAGCGCAGCTGGCACGCGCACTCTAAAACGCTGGTTAAACCGTGCCCTCACCGACTTTAATCAAATAAACGAGCGGCTAGATTGCGTGGAAATTCTTTTGAATAATTCAGAAATGCGCATCAAAATCCGCGAACTATTGCGCTCTACCGCCGACATCGAACGAATTGTTACGCGCATCGCGCTCCATTCTGCTAAACCGCGCGAAATTGGCGCACTGCGCGACACTTTGCTCGTTCTACCTGAAATCGCCGCCGCACTTGATTTTGAGCGTGAAAATATTCCGCGAATTTTTATGTCGATACTGACAGAAATCGCCTCTTGGCAGCATTGGGCGGAAAAACTCCTCAATACGCTGGTCGAAAATCCCCCTGCACTTGCCAAAGACGGTGGAATTTTTGCCGAAAATTTTTCACCCGAACTTGACCGCCTGCGCGCGCTTTCTAACCATAACGAAGAGATGCTCACAGAAATCGAAAACCGTGAAAAAGAAAAAACGGGACTTGCCAATTTGAAAGTTGCTTTCAATCAAATTCACGGTTTTTTTATCGAACTACCAACCGCGCAAGCAAGACAAGCACCAATCGACTGGGTGCGCAAACAAACCTTAAAAAACGGCGAACGCTTCATCACGCCCGAACTTAAAAAATTAGAAAACGAAGTTTTGGGCGCACGCGACAACGCTCTCGCTCTCGAAAAAAATCTCTACAACGAATTGCTCTTCGAACTTGACCGCGACCGTGAAAACTTCTCGCGCCTTGCAAGCAAAATTGCAGCACTCGATGTGCTGGCTAGTTTTGCGGAAATCGCAGCGGAGAAAAATTATTGCCGCCCTTCTTTTGTTGATAAAACTTCCATCAAAATCAAAAACGCGCGCCACCCAGTTGTAGAGCAAACTTCCGCTAATCCATTTATTCCCAATTCCGTCAATCTCGACCAGAACCGCGAATTACTCATTCTCACAGGACCAAATATGGGCGGAAAAAGCACTTATATGCGCCAAACCGCGCTCATTGTGCTGATGGCAGCAGCAGGAAGTTTTGTGCCAGCTGAAAGCGCGCAAATCGGAAAAATCACTCGGATATTCACCCGTATCGGAGCATCAGATGATTTAGCAGCTGGTAAATCAACTTTTATGGTTGAGATGAGTGAAACGGCAAATATTTTGAATAACGCCGATGAGCAAAGCCTTGTGCTGATGGACGAAATCGGGCGCGGCACGGGAACTTTCGACGGTCTATCGCTTGCTTGGGCAGCGGCTTTGCGCCTATCACAACACAATCATTCCTTGTCGATTTTTGCTACTCACTATTTCGAACTCACCGAGCTTGCCAAACTCCATCGCAATATTCGCAACATTCATCTCTCTGCGATTGAAGATGGCGACAGCATTGTGTTTTTGCATCAAATCGAAGATGGCGCAGCAAGTAAAAGTTATGGATTGGCGGTTGCAAAATTAGCGGGAGTGCCACCTGCAACCGTGCATCAAGCCCGTGCAAAATTGCGGCAATTAGAAGAAGAACGAGAAAAAGCTAACAGAAGACCGCAGCAATCTTCATTTTTCCCGCAAGAAGAGAAAATCGCGGAAAAGGAAAAACCGCAGTTGCCCGCAAATCTCGCGCTAATCTTGGACACGCTGCAAAATACCGACCCAGATACGCTTACACCAAAATCCGCACAGGAACTTATTTATCAATTGATTGCAACGGCAAAAAATACGCAGTAGCTGTTAGGCGCATCTAAATTTAGGCTTGGTTCTATTTTTTACCCTCGTCATCCTGAACGCAGTGAGGGATCTGCCAGTAGAGATTTTTCGCCTACTGCTCAAAATGACGAATTTTTAGCCCCCCCCTGTTGTTTGAAAATTTCGAACAAAATCAAGAATATTTAGCTGAAATCTATAATCAGCCGCTATTTATTTTTTCCTGTTCGGAGCTTTGTTTTTTATGAAAAAAATCTTGTTATTTGCCGTTATTTCTTTTCTTACGGCTTGTGAATCAATGAGCAATATCGCTGGCGACGAAAACCGTCTCTACGAAATAAAAATGGTGCGTGGCGGTTCGCTTTATGCAAAATCAAAACCCAAAGCTGATGCCGACGGTTTTTATCACTTTGAAGATGTAAATAAGCAGTCTTATTCCATCAAGAAAAATCTAGTTTTGGCAATAACACCCGCAAAAGTAAAAAAATAAAAATTCTTTCCTAATTTTTTAATTTTTAACAATGACAAATTCTTCAAACATTTCTTTGAGTTGCGAATTTTTTCCGACTAACACCGAGCAAGGCGCGGAAAAATTAGCCGTTGTTCGCAAAGAACTCACAGCCGCCGCTGATTTTGAATATTTTTCCGTAACTTACGGAGCTGGCGGTTCATCGCAAGAACGCACCATAAATTTAGTTAAACGCATCGCCGAAGAACAGAGCATAAATCCGAAAAATCCCAAAGTTATCGCTCATCTAACTTGCGTTGCTGCAAGCCGTAACTCCCTAATCGAACTTTTAGAAAATTACAAATCAATCGCCATCGCTGGCATTTTGGCTTTGCGCGGTGATATGCCTGCAAATCTCGTCAGCACAGAAGTTAAAAATGAAGTCGAAAATGCTTGCGCCCTAGTCAAACTCACCCGCAGCATTTGGTCTGATGCGCACATCGCGGTTGCTTGCTATCCCGAAATTCACCCGAAAGCTAAAACGGTTGCCGCTGATATCGCGGTTCTGAAAGCAAAAGCCGATGCTGGTGCAAATGAGGCGGTAAGCCAATATTTTTTCAATCCCGATAGCTTTTTGCGTTTTCGTGATGATGCGGTAAGAGCGGGAGTTCAAATCCCGCTGACACCTGGGATTATGCCGATTACCAACTACCGCCAAATCGCTGATTTTTCCGATAAATGCGGTGCTGAATTGCCATCTTGGATAAGAAAACGCTTGGCAGATTTAGAACAAGACCAAGCGGCACTTTGCGAATTCGGTGTTGATGTGGTCGCCAAACTATGCGAACGCTTAATCAGTGAAGGGGTGAGCAATCTGCATTTCTATTCGATGAATAAATCCGAGGCAGTGCTGCAAATTTTGCGCGCTGTCGGGCTTTGTAAATAAAACAAGCAAAAATCATCCAAATACAAGCGTCTAAAAAACGCTTGTAGGGCGCATCTAATATTTAGGGTTAGTTCTACTTTTTACTCTCTTCATCCTGAACGCAGCGAAGGATTTGCCGATATAGAGATTTTTCGCCTACGGCTCAAAATGACGAATTTTTAGACAGACCCTGTATTTTTTTGTTTATCCGAATAACTTTCACAAGACGGTTATAAAAAATGTCGAAATCAGCCGCTAAATCATCTTTAATCTTTGCCGCGATGACTTTAATCTCGCGCCTGCTCGGGCTTTTGCGCGATATTTTGATTGCCCGTTTTTTTCCTGCTGGTTTGAGTGATATTTTCTTTGCCGCGCAACGCATTCCCAACACTCTGCGCCGTTTTTTTGCCGAAGGCGGATTTGCCAATGCTTTCGTGCCCGTGTTTTCGGCAACGAAGGCGGAAAACGAGGCAGAATTAAAAAACCTTCTCGCTCACACTTTCGGTGCTTTATTTTTGATTTTGTCGCTGATTTCACTGCTCGGCGTAATTTTCTCTTCCACGATTTTTTATTTTGTCGCGAAAGGCATTGCGGAAAATCCCGAAAAACTTGCACTCGGCAGCTCGATGCTTGCAATTATGTTTCCGTATATCTTGCTAATTTCGCTTACCGCGATGTGCGGCGGAATTTTGAATACTTACGGCAAATTCGCCCTTCCAGCTCTCACTCCCGCAATTTTGAATCTTGCTGTAATTTCCGCCTGCTTCTGGCGCAAATCACATGGCGAAACCGATGGAACGGAACTTGCTTGGGCGGTGCTCGGAGCGGGAGTTTTGCAACTTGCCGTGCAGTTGCCGTTTTTATTTCGCCTGCGTCTGTTAGTTTTTCCGCTGATTAACTTCGCTCATCAAGGCGTGCGAAAAATCATCCGCCTGATGATTCCCACACTTTTTGGTTCTTCCGTCGGGCAGTTTGTCGTTTTATTTAACACATTCATCGCCTCGCATTTGGCGGTTGGAAGTATTTCTTGGCTTTATTACACCGACCGCCTCGTGGAATTACCGACCGCTTTAATCGGTGTCGCACTCGGCACGGTGATTTTGCCGCGCCTGTCAGCATTAAAAGCAAAAAATAAGGAAGAAGATTTCAGCCGCACGCTCAATTGGGCTCTACGCTGGGGAATTTTGGTGGGAACGGCTGCGGCAATCGGTTTAGCGATGACGGCAGAGCATTTGCTTGCGGCATTTTTTTACGGCGGAAAATTCACCACTTACGATGTTGAACGCACCGCTGCCAGTTTGCAGGTTTATTCCTGCGCGGCTTTGTTTTTAATCTTGGTAAAAATTCTCGCGCCCGCTTTTTATGCCCGTCAGGACACCAAAACTCCCGTCAAAATCGCCATCGTCGCGATGCTTACCAATGTCGTTTTAGCGGTGATTTTGTCGCGCTACTTTGCTCATATCGGGCTGGCGATGTCCGCAACAATATCCGCGGTGGTGAATGTCTGCTTGCTTACTCTTTCGCTGAAAAAATTCGGATTTCATATCGAAGGAAAATTTTTCAGCTTTATCGGCAAAATTATCTTTGCCAACCTCGCAATGGCGGTATTTTTATATTTAGTGTTATTCAACAGCTCGCTTGCAGAATATCTAGAACTTGCGCGACTTGAAAGAATT
This sequence comes from Cardiobacteriaceae bacterium, assembly GCA_017484165.1. Taxonomy (GTDB): domain Bacteria; phylum Pseudomonadota; class Gammaproteobacteria; order Cardiobacteriales; family Cardiobacteriaceae; genus RGIG9182. The sequence goes on from JAFUTP010000025.1 coordinate 20,139, forward strand.
CTTCGCATACTAATTACAATAATTTCGGCAGCAGCGATTTATGCGCTAGCACTTTTTATCTCTGGAATTCGTCCGCGTTCCCTGTCTTTGGAAAGATGATATGAACCGCAATATTTTCAAAATAACAAGAAAACCAAGCTTGCTTGCGCTTTCCTTCGCTGTCTGTTTTGCTTATGCCGAAGAATTATTCACTCTGAATACTTCTATACAATATTCCACACAGGCAATAAATAAAGATAATTCCTCCGCAACCGAAAATTCTGACAATAGCGAAAACTCTGTTCAGACAAGCATTCCTGACGGTTCAACCGACCCAAAACTCGCCGAATTACAAGGCAAAAAAATCCACAAAATCGATATCATCGGCATCAGCGATAAAGAGCAGTTAAATAACGCGCAAGTATTTTTAAGCTTGGAAAGAATTAAAAACGAAGTCATCGAGCAGCCCGATTATGTCAATTGGCTCATCGAAAACGGTATCAATGAAATTGCCGAATCGCAGCAGCCTTTCGGTTTTTATGAAACAGAAGTTAAAGTAGAAAAAAAACAAGAAAAAGAAGGCTTGCGGATTATTTATACCGTCAAACAAAATCAACCCACAAAAATCCGTGCCATTGATGTCCAAGTTACAGGCGATGCTTCAAGCGATCCAGAATTTCAAAAAATCCTCGCGGCAAATCCCTTCCGAAAAGGACAAGTTCTAAATCACAAACAATACGAAGAATACAAAGGAAAATTTTTAGAAGCGGCAGTCTCACGCGGTTACTTTGACGGTAATTTCACGGAAAAACTGGTAGAAGTCATCCCCGAAGATCACGCCGCGGATATCAAACTGCATTACGAATCAGGAAAAAGATTCACCTTTGATGCGGTAACTTTCACCCGTTCCGACAATAAAGATGAACCCTTACCGCTAAATGATGACCTTCTTCAACGCTTTGTGCAATTTCAAAAAGGTCAGGTTTATTCCTCGGCGGATATAGAAAAATTACAGCAAGATTTACAAGCAAGCGGCTATTTCAAACAAGTTACCGTAGGTCCCAGACCAAAACGCGACGACAAAACCGTTCCCGTCAATACCCAAGTGGTGATGAATAAAAATAAACATTACGCCTTCGGAATTGGATATTCCACCGATAGCGGTGTGCGCGGAAAATTCGATTTCGATCGCCGCTGGGTAAATAGTCGCGGGCATAATTTTTCTACCGAACTTTTTTTGTCGCAGAAAAATAGCTCTTGGCACAATATGTATCGCATTCCCGCTCGCAATCCCGCTACCGATTACTACTATTTCAGCTTCGGCGGCGACATCAAAAACGACGATTACGACACCAGACGATATTTCGCCGAAGGCGGCTACAACTGGCGAAGAAAAAATTGGGATTACCGCGTTTCACTCACTTCCGCCTGGGAAAAATTCACCATCGGTTTGGATAGCGACGAAATTCTCCTCTCCTACCCCACCATGCAAGCAACCTACACCTCAACCGAAAACCGCCTCAATCCAGACAGCGGCTATCAAATCCGCGCTAATGTTTTGGGAGGCGCAAAAGGTGTCGGCTCGGATATCAGCTTCGTGCAAAGCAATCTGCGAGCACGCTATTTGAAATCATTCAATCCGAAAAATCGCGTCGTATTCCGCTTCGACGGCGGCGCAACTTGGACGGAAGACTATCACCGCCTACCAGCCTCAATGCGCTTCTTCGCAGGCGGCGATCGCAGCATACGCGGTTATTCTTACGAAAAAATCGGACATTACGACAAAAGTAATACAAATGTCGGCGGAAAATATTTAGCCGTCGCGGGCGCAGAATATGAGTATTACTTCAAACCACAATGGGCAGCCGCATTTTTCGTAGACGGCGGCGATGCCTTCAACCGCAAATTCGAACCGAAATTCGGCGCAGGTGTCGGCTTACACTGGAAATCACCAGTCGGTCCAATAAAAATCGATTTGGGACACGGCTTCGACCAAGATATCGGCGACAAAATCCGCCTACATTTAAGCGTCGGCGCAGAATTAGATCTCTAGGTCGCCAGCGGTCGCGTGCCGCGACCCGCGGTGCGCGGGAGCAAATCCTACTTTGCATCTACAAGTTCCGTTATTTGTATTTATTTGCAAAACAAATCCGCCGTTTTATTTCGGCGGATTTTTTATTTTTAGCGTCAATATCCGCGTCTTCCGTCATTTTGAGCGGAGCGAAAAATCTTCCCGTCGCTGCCGTCGAGCAGTAGGGTGGGCAACTTGTTGCCCACGCGGAAATGGCGGTTGGTTTTTTATGCG
>JAFUTP010000026.1 GCA_017484165.1 Cardiobacteriaceae bacterium
ATCAAAGAGGCAGAAGGTTTAGCCGATAAAACTTGGGCAGCAGCTGGACTAATTCCAGCAGGAAAAGCAATTCAAAAAGCTGGTCAAGGCGTAAAAGCTATCGGAAGAATGTTCGGTATCGGCGGCAAGGAGAAAAAAGCTGAAAAGGTAGCGAAAAATAGTAAGAAGAGTGAGGGAAATTCTGGCAAAACAGATAAAAATAAAACACACAAATCAAATAATCAACAATTCGCAAATGACGAACTTCTCAATCAACACTTTACTAAACACGGAAAAGAGTTAAATGCCAAAACACCATCTGAATATTTATCAATTGGTCGCGAAGTTATTAAAAATGGAACACCAGTTCAATATTCTTACAAAAATGAAATCAGAAATGGATATGTGCAATATTTAGGGAATAATTCCAAAAACGGGAATGCTAAATTTATTTTCGTTGGCACAAATAGCAACGGAAATATCACAACAATCCATATCAAATCTGGTAAAGATATGTGGAAAACTCTTAACGGAGATCCAAAAAACAAAACCATATATCCATCAAAAGGTAAGTAATATGATTTACGATTGTAAGGTTCTAGAACTAGAACAATTTGATGAATACAGTGGTATTTTTTACATCGAAGGGTATAAGTTATATTGCTTTATCGCATATTGCAACATTGCATTAAAACCACTAGCAAATTATCAGGTAGAACTCGATTTATATTATTTTGACACACCTAAACTTACCTTATCCAATAAACCAGAAGGATTTATTAGATATAATCAAAATACATTTGAATATGAAGTAACAGGATTACTAAAAAATGGAAAACTATTACTGCCACAAATTGAATTTGATTGTCAAGATATTATTTATGAATATCCTGATTTTTACGAAAAGAAAGTATCTTTTACCGTAAATAGGATTGATATTAGTTTTATCTAATCACAAATACATAAAAACAAGCGGCAAGAGGTAAAAAGTCTTGCCGCTTGTTTTTTGCATAAAAGTTGTTATCTCTAAAAAATGTCAAAACATAGCAAGCAAATTTCCTCAATTCACCAAACTTCGTCTTACACTCAAAAACGAAACCGCATATTTTTTTCAAAACAAAATTTTCTAATTTTTCCGCCCTATTTCACTGACTAAAATAAGCCCCTTTCACATTTAGATTAAAAAATTTTCAGTTATGCCAAACATCAATAATTCTCCCAACACTCATCACAAACAACAATGGAATTCGGTTTTTCACAACGCTCCTCTATCGTTAATTCCGTTAGTTATCGGCGTTTTGCTACTCGCAATCTGTCTTGGTTATAACCCAGCTGATCCAGGTTGGACTTCGTCGGGCACAAACGGCAAAGTTTCACATTGGGGCGGTTCTCTGGCGGCATACATAGCCGATTTTTTATTTTCAATTTTTGGCTATGCAATTTATGTTCTAGCTGCGGGCTTAATTGCAATTCCAACTTATGTTTTCCGTAAGCATCGCAACAATATGCCAATAACGATGCTCAAAGGTCGTTGGATTTGTCTAGTTGCCTGTTTTGTAGTTACTGCAATGATGTTTTCGCTGCGTTTTCCTAAACAAATCAATGAAGTAGCGATTACTTACGGCGGAGTTGTCGGACATATGCTAAATGGCTTTCTTATGACATTTTTTTCCGCCAATAAGTTGATGTTTATTTATTCCTTAATTTCTCTTTTCTGCATAACTGCAATTTTTGATATTCGTTGGGGCAAAATCTGCCAATTTATCGGCGATGTGATTTTCAAATGCTTAAATCTAATTTGTTACAGCGCGATGCCAAAAACCGCAACCACCGTAGTTAATTCCTCGGGAAAACTCGGCTCTATCTGGAAAAACTTCTGGACAAATCTTCGCACTGAAATGTCTAAACGCGGCGATACCGACAACAGCATAGATTTTGCTATCGCTGCCGAACAAATCGGTCGCGATTTTGCTGATAACCAAAGTTTTTCTACTGCAAGTGCGCCTGATGCGAATAATTTCACTTCCGCTGCGCAAAATAACAATATCGACGATTTATTTGCGCCTCCCGCTGCAAAACCTCCTATGCAGCCGCCCTTCCCTACACAAAATCCGCAAATGCAAACAAAACCAGCAAGTTTTACGGCAGCGGCGGCAAATCCTAATCCCAGCCAATTTAATCAAGCACCGTTAAATCAAATACCTCCAAAAGCATCGGACGAACCGAGTTTAGGAATTGAAGAGGCAATCGTTGAAGCTGCCGCACCATCTCCGAACATTAGCGTGCCACAGTCAAAAGAAGAATTAGTCGATCCTTGGACAGGAAAAACTCAACCCGAACCGCAAGCCAATACCAAACAATTAGATCCCTTTGCAACCGTTGATGATGATGACGACGAAGATACGGAAAACTATCCTTACAACCCGCCTGCACAAATCAATCAACAAGTGCCAATTAAAACAACCGCTATTGCTGGCGGCGATGAGGCACCAGTTCCGACTTTCAACACCAAGGTTAAAGAACAAGAACCGCGCATCAAATCTGGCGCGGGCGGCGGTTTAACTATCGGAAATCTCCGTGCTGGACGATTTAATGACGGTCCAGGAGCGGGTTTTGCTAATCGTAAGCCGAATTTCACTGGCGGTTTCGGTAACAGTGGTTTTCAAGGTAGAGGCAATACTCCTAATCCATTTGCACCGCCAATTGGTAATAACAATCCATTCGATACCAAAGCACCAAAAATTAAAGAGGAAACTTTCGAGCAATATCGCGAACAAAATCCACGAGCAACTCCTGGACTGCCTGATTATGAAAACGATCCGCGCTACGCCAAAGCAAATTCCGCTCCAAATTTAGGAGCAAATTTACGGGGAAATAATCCGTTTAACGCAAATCCTGCACCGCAAAATCCATTTAACGGTGCAAATACCGCGCCGCAAGCAAATAATCCATTTAACGGTGCAAATACCGCGCCGCAAGCAAATAATCCATTTAACGGCGGAACAAATGCTGCACCGCAAAATCCGCAAAATCCATTTAACGGCGCAACAAATACCGCGCCACAAACAAATAATCCCTTCGCGAGCAACAATCCTTCTTTACAAGTAACTAGTCCGTTCAACGGCGGACAAATTACCGCTAATACTCCCTTCACCGCACAAAATCGCTTTTTGAATACGGGAGCATTTGCCTCAAACAAGCCAGCAGTCGGTTTATACGAAGCGGAAAATTACCAAAAACCATCATTAGATTTACTCGGCATTGCACCGCACACCACCGCTCCCAGCCGCGAAGAACAATTTAATTTGCTTGCACCAAAAGTCGAAGAAGCACTACGAAACTACCGTCTTGATGTGAAAGTGGTTGATGTCTATGTCGGACCAGTAGTTACGCGTCTCGAACTCGAACTCGCCCCTGGTATCAAGGTCAGCAAAATCGTAACTTTGGAAAAAGATATTGCCCGCTCGCTTGCAGTGCGCAGTGTGCGGATTGTGGAAGTTATTCCTGGTAAGCCATACATCGGTTTAGAAATTCCAAATCAAAATCGACAAACGGTCTATTTACGGGAAATCTTGGAATCAGAAAATTATCAACAGGCAAAATCACCGCTTACCGCCGTGCTCGGTGTTGGAATTGACGGTTCGCCAGCGGTTGCCGATGTCGCCAAAATGCCGCATTTGCTGATTGCAGGAACAACGGGTTCAGGTAAATCAGTCGCGATAAATGTGATGCTCTCCTCAATGCTCTACAAAGCGACACCAGAAGAATTACGCCTGATTTTGGTCGATCCCAAAATGCTCGAACTCAATATGTATAACGATATTCCGCATCTACTCACTCCCGTAGTTGATGATATGGAACAAGCGGAAAACGCGCTGCGCTGGGCAGTTGCGGAAATGGAACGACGCTATCAACTAATGGCAGCATTCAAAGTGCGCAAAATCACCGAATTCAACCAAAAAATCGCGCAGGTAAAAGCACAGGGCGGCGCAGTTTATGACCCAACTTGGCAGCCTGATGCTAATCAACTCGGACTCGCCAATAAACCACCTGAAATTGAAGCTCTGCCTTATATCGTGATTGTTATCGATGAGCTCGCCGATATGATGATGTCGGTCGGTAAAAAAGTAGAACCATTGATTGTCCGTATCGCGCAAAAAGCCCGCGCCGCTGGTATTCACCTCATTTTGGCAACGCAAAGACCGTCGGTGGATGTAATTACAGGCTTGATTAAGGCGAATGTGCCAAGCCGTCTTGCTTTCCGCGTATCCTCAAAATATGACGCACGCACGGTAGAAGTGCCTGGTGCTGAAACTTTACTCGGCAACGGCGACGGATTATTCTCCGCCGATAACCGTCTCACACGGATACACGGCGCGTTTATGAAAGACGAGGAAGTCGAAGCATTAACCGAATATCTCAAATCACAAGGTCAGCCGCATTACGAAGAAAGCATCACCGCGCCCGTTCCAGCAGCCGCTCTCGGTAGCGGATTTGCCGCCGCGATGGGCGAAGGTGAAGCAAGTTCAGACCCCGAAAGCGATGAACTTTATGACGAAGCTTGCAAAATCGTGATGGAATCACGCCGCGCCTCAATTTCCTACTTACAACGCCGACTAACCATCGGCTACAACCGCGCAGCAAGAATTATGGAAGCAATGGAAAACGCAGGTCTCGTCTCCGCACCAAATGCTGGCGGCACAAGAACCGTGCTCGTAGGTGGTGAATAATCTCACCGCTTAAATTGCAAAATATTTACAGAGGGCACGCGCCCTCTTTTTATTTACTACAAGAATTTTCAAGGTGATTTATGAAAAAAATCCTTCTACTTATCAGCGCAATTTCTAGTTCATACGCATTTGCGCAAAATTTTGTGATTAGCGATGACAAACCCGCAAGCAATCTCACACAAAGCACGACAAATCAAGGCGATATTTCTGGACTTATCAACTATTTAAGCGCAACCAAAAGCTTGCAGGGAAAATTCGCCCAAGAAGTGCAAAGCTCACAAGGCGTAGAAAGCTCACAAGGTGAAATGAAAATCGCCAAGCCAAACAAGTTCTACTGGGATTACCAGAGCCCAAATAAACAAAAAATCATCTCTAACGGAGAAAAAGTTTGGCAATACGACATCGATTTAGAGCAAGTTTCAATTCGCAAACGCGATGAATTAGTCGGCGGCGCAGCAATGAATGTTCTCTCTGGTGCTAATCCCGAAGCGAGTTTTAATATCACAGTCGCTGATAAATCAACACTTCCCCAAATCCTAAACGGCGTAAATGCTGATAAGTTTTACCGTCTTACTCCAAAAGATACGGCAGAAAGCTATGACAATATTTGGCTGGCAATGCAGGCTGAAAATATCGCAGCAATCGCAGTAGATACAGGCAGCAATCAATATTCCTTACTCACATTCTCTGCCCTCAAAAGAAACCAAAACATCGACCCAAAAAACTTCGAATTCATCCCACCCGCTGGAGTAGATGTCGCAGAGTAGTCGCCCGCGATGCGCGGGAGCGAATCCTAATTTGCATCTACGATTGCCGTCTTCGGTATTTATTTACAAAACCAATCCGCCGTTTATTTCGGCGGATTTTTTGTCGCGTGCCGCGACTGGCGTTCCTGATTTTCTTCGATTTAATTTCAATCGCCTGCGCCATTTCCCGTAAATTTACGCCCTCTTCCGTCATTTTGAGCCGCAGGCAAAAAATCTATCGACAGATCCTTCGCTTCGTTCAGGATGACGGCGGCATTATTTGGCAGTTTTACCGTCAGCCGTTAGCGAAAAATCTCTCACCGTTACCGTCATTTTGAGCGTAGCGAAAAATCTATCGAAGATCCTTCGCTTCGTTCAGGATGACGACAATATTGTTTGGCGGTTTTACCGTCATTTTTCACGACAGGCGGAATTTCTTTTATTTATAATCGCTCTTGCTTTATTTATA
>JAFUTP010000027.1 GCA_017484165.1 Cardiobacteriaceae bacterium
ATCTCGGGAAAATAATTGGAAAGTCAATTATTTAGCTGAAGATCAGGAACTAGTTAAAGACTTATTCTTTTACGGTGGAGGTTAAGAAAATGGCGGCAGTTTTTGCCGCTTTTTTTATTACAAGTTAAAACTTATTTACTACCAAAGATACTAGAATTTTATAAAGAACAGTAGGACTACAAGATTATAACGGTGTAACTTATCTATGGGGAGGAACACAAGTGCAAATTTATAACGAGAAGGATAGGCAAAAACTAATCCCCATCGGTAAACCTAGACCTATTAAATAAATGAGAAATCTATGTATAACGCTACTAAAAATCTCATTGACGCAGAAATTTGCCTCAACAGCATAAATTCAAACAACAAATACTATCTGTTTAATGATGAAATAATTGTTTGTGATAAAAAACAAAATATCATCAAGATATTACACCCTCCTTCCGACTATAAGGGACCATTTGCAAAGCATATGCTACCTAGCTTCCACATTATGTATTATCGAAAAAATTGTTTAGCTGTGGTTGTAGGAAATAGATGGAATGAGGAATTTTTGTTTGAATTAGATGAAAATAAACTCGAATTAAGCAAAGATTTTCATCCATACAGATAAAAAATAAAAGCGGAAGAGTGAAATCTTCCGCTTTTTACTTTCTACAAAAAACAGCGTAACAGCGGTAAAAAATAAAGCAAACAGTATAAAAATTTATTCCTTTTCCCAAACAATCTTCAAATCGGGAAAATTACGACTATTGCCAATATCGCCAATCCAAGCTATTTCACCGTTTATCTGCAAAATCGGTAGACGGCGACGCAAAAGTGGCGCAATTTGTTTTTTACGGAAAAGTTCTTTGATTTTTTCACTCTCCCCATCTTGGCTTAAAAATCTCCCCTGTATTGGAAATAAATTCCAAGATATTTCTTGTTCTAAAAATTCATCTCTTGCATCTAAAATTTTCAACCATCCGATACCTTCCCAATAAGTATCGCGTTGAAATTTCGGGGCTGTTGCAGGATTTTTTTCGGGGAGTATTTGCAATTTCTCACGGTTTTTTAAGATAATTTTTTCCGCATAACTCATTTGGCAATAAAGCTCGCTTGTCCAAATTTGACGGACAAATTCACACAAACGCTTATTCGGCGGCGGCGGTAAATTCTGTTTTGCCAACCAATAACGGATAAGCGACAAATGCAAATATTCAGGACAAGCGCGAATTTTGGATAAATGCAAATCTCTTGCGCTGCCGACAATTCCGTCTAAAAAATATTCCTGCATCGCTCTGGCATCAGCCAAAATTTCTGCCGATTTGGCAATTTGACGCGCTGCTTGCAAATCAGCAAGCGGTGCTAAAACACTTTTACGGATACGGTTGCGCAAATATTTTTCATCACTATTGCTCGGATCTTCGACAAATTGCAGATTACGAGCTCGGGCAAATTCAGCAATTTCTGCACGAGAAATATGCAAAAACGGTCGCCAATGCTCGCCCAAACCAAATTTCTTCCGCTCTGGCATCGCAGAAAGCCCATCTAAACCGCTTGCCCGCAACAAATTGATTAGAAAAGTTTCCGCCTGATCATCTTGATGGTGCGCGGTAAGTAACACAGCTCGGTCGGCTAAATTTTCACTAAATACTCGATAACGAGCCACACGCGCAACTGCTTCTGCATTTTGATTTGCGGATAAATTAAGGCGAACAGCAAAAAAAGAAAATCCGCAATCTGCCGCCATTTTCTCAACCGCCCTACCCCAATCTGCCGCCTGCTCACACCAACCGTGATTGATATACACGACCCGAACGGGCGCGGTTAATTTCTCCTTAATTTCAAATAGACCCCGCAATAACACGGCACTATCACAACCGCCGCTACATGCGAGCAAATATTCACTCGGCTGAAAGTCTTCTTGCCAAGAGAGAAATTTTTCTAAATAAATTTGCGCAAGCATTTTTCTATTCGCATAAAAAAACAGGCAAAACTGCCTGTTTTATGACTAAATCAACTCGGTGTATGCACCAAAATTCCCTTTTTACGGTGCAATTTGTAATGATTACTTTGCACGCTACGCATCCAAGCCGTTGTGCGAGTAAATGCCCCAAGCGGGAAAAAATGCAAAGAAACTTCCCCTTCCAAAGCAGAATTTAAGCGCGCCGCAGCCAAATCACGAATAAGCTTACCTGGCGCGGTGATATCGTTCATAAAAAACCGCCGCAAAAATCCACCGTTATTTTTCAAAAAGCTAATCGATGCACCGACACCGCAATTTGTCGCGTGCCTAAGCAGCGATGCCGAATTAGTAACCCCAGGAATGCCAATATGCAAACTATTCCAAAACGGAATTTGCTCTCTTGTTTGCTTCCACCAATTCAGCACGGGGTCGGCGGTAAAACAAAATTGCGTAATTAAGTAGTAATCACGCGGATTTGATTTGGCATATTCCGCCTTAATCCGCAAAGAATCACGGGTTTTTTCTAATGTCGTAGCGGGATTGCCTTCTGGATGTCCCGCAAAACCGACGCTATTTAACTGATATTTTTCCAATTTGCCGCTTTCCAACACTGCCAAACTATCTTGATACGGCGAAGTTTTACCGTCTCCACCGCCCGCCAGCAGCAAAATATCACGCACCCCAGCCGCATTCATTTGCGCCAAACCTTCGTCTAATTCAGTTTCAGACCGCAAATTTCTCGCACCAATATGGCAAATCGGACGAAAACCCTGCTCTAATATTTTTGTCGCTGCCCCCGCGGTATCAGCTAAAAAACTTCCCTGCAAATGCGTGATATACACGGAAGTTTCAGGCATTAAATATTCATTCAAAGCTTGCGGCAGCTTGGCAAAACTCTTCGGCGTAACTTCTACCGACACGCGGTTCATAAATTCGGCAATTTGCTTAGTAGTTTTTTCGTCTTCTTGATGGTGAAACATTTGATTTCTCGTATTTATTTTTTAATCACATTTTTTAATCACAATTTCTGAAAAGCGCGCCCAGCAGCGGCAATTGCGGTATCAATTATTTCTTCTGTATGCGCACTTGATATAAACCAAGCTTCATACGATGAGGGCGGAAGATAAATACCGTCTTCCAGCATCGAATAGAAAAAACGAGTAAATCTATCCGTATCACAAGCCATCACCGCATCAAATCGCTCAACTTTTGCCGCAGAAGTAAAAAATATTCCCAACATTCCACAAACGGAATTAACCACCAAATCAATCCCCGCTTGTTTCGCCTCACGGCGCAATCCATCGGCAAATCTGGCGGTAAGTGCCGCAAGTCGGGGATAAAAATTTTCCGTTTCGGTTAGGCGTAAATTCGCGATACCAGCCGCTACCGCCACAGGATTGCCAGATAAAGTTCCAGCTTGATAAACCTTACCCGCAGGCGCAAAATTCCGCATTAAATCCGCACTACCGCCAATCGCACCAACAGGCAAACCACCGCCAATAACCTTACCGAAAGTAAATAAATCCGCCGCAATCGGATACAAATCTTGACTACCAGCGCGTCCAACACGAAAGCCAGTCATCACTTCATCCCAAATCAGCAAAGCTCCGTACTTGGTGCATAAATCTCGCAAAACACGGTGAAACTCAACAGAAGGCGGAACACAGCTCATATTTCCCGCAACAGGCTCAACAATAACCGCAGCCAGACTGTCTCCGAAAGTCATAAACAGCTGCTGCAAGGCGGAAATATCGTTGTAATCACAAACCAATGTGTGATCCGTAAAAGATTTCGGAATACCAGGAGAATTCGGCACACCAAAAGTCAGCGCACCAGAACCCGCCGATACCAATAAACCATCCGAATGACCGTGATAACAACCAGAAAATTTCAAAATATTGTCGCGCCCCGTAACCGCACGCGCCAAGCGTATCGCTGACATCACGCTCTCCGTCCCAGAACTCGTCATTCTTATCATCTCAACATTCGGCACACGAGCGCAAACCAACTCGGCAAGCTCGGTCTCCATCACCGTAGGCGCACCAAACGCCGTGCCACGCGACAGCGCATCAGAAATCGCAGCAACAATTTCAGGATGACAATGACCATTTATCAACGGTCCATATGACGCAACAAAATCAATTAAACGCCCTCCGTCCTCGGTTTCAACAAATGCACCTTCACCACGACGAATAAATAAAGGACGACCACCAACCCCACCAAAAGCACGAACAGGCGAATTCACACCACCTGGAATAACTTGCAAAGCTCGCTCAAATTCCTCAACCGACGATCTAAAAGACATATAAAAATCCTAAAAATTCTCTTTTTGCGATATTAACAAAATGAGCCTATATCCCAGAATTTCAAGTCGGTAGCGTGCCGCGACGGGCAATCCTACTTCGCATCCACGCGTGCAGTCTTCGGTATTTATTTGACAAAAAAAGCCGCCGTTTTACACGGCGGATTTTTTGTCGCGTGCCGCGACGGTCGTTCCTGATTTTCTTCGATTTAATTTCAATCGCCTGCGCCATTTCCCGTAAATTTTCGCCCGCTTCCGTCATTTTGAGCGTAGCGAAAAATCTATCGACAGATCCTTCGCTTCGCTCAGGATGACGACAGTATTGTTTGGCGGTTTTCCGTCATTTTGAGCGCAGCGAAAAATCTCGCCGCCGCCGTCATTTTGAGCCGTAGGCGAAAAATCTATCGACATATCCTTCGCTTCGCTCAGGATGACGGCAGTAGTTGTCGGCAGTTTTACCGTCATTTTGAGCCGTCAGGCGAAAAAATCTCACCGTAACCGTGATTTTTCACAACAGGTGAAAAAATTCTTGACAGGCGGAATTTCTTTTATTTATAATCTTTATGCTTTATTTATAAAGCGTATTTTTTAATTTGTGACAGGAAATTTATATGAAAAAATTATTGACAAATCCGCAAAAAGATGGTAAAATGAGCCATCCGATGGTGGAGGTATTA
>JAFUTP010000028.1 GCA_017484165.1 Cardiobacteriaceae bacterium
CTCAACATTTTCGTCAGTTGATGATAGCTTCGGCGAATCAGTTGCATCTGCAAAATATGCAACAGAGGTAAGTTTATCAGCATTAGCAGTGTTAAATGGTGCTGGCGAACTCGCAACCCTCGCAAGAACTGGAAAAACTGCAGAAAAAATAGTAAAGAGTGCAGATAATTTTGCAGAAGGGGTGGGGAAATCACCCGCAACAGAAGCACAAAAAGCACGGCAGATTGATATAAATGCTGGTCTTGATGGCGAGATGGCGGGGCAACCTATTCAACTACACTCTTTAAGCAATTACGAAGCTCGCGTCTGGTATCTAGAACAGGAAAGAAATATTCCAAATTTGCTTGATAAATCCGCTTCCTTAAAAACACAATCGCAACAAGCTGTTGAAGCGCGCAATGAAATCAGAACTGCTGCAAGAGAACTGATGGCTGATAGAGTAGAAGCCGAAAGGTTATACCGAGAAGAACCAAATCGCGATTGGGATTATTTTGCTGATAAATATTCAAAACAAGGATATTCTGGCGATGCGTTATACCAAAAAATAATTGATAGCTCTCAAAAATCCCGAAAAGAGGTCAATGAAAAATTGGGAATTACGAAATGAAACCAATACAAATTATTGAAACATTCGATCGGAAAAATAACAGATTTATATTATCTATTTGTCATATTGATTACGATGTTAGTGATACAGTCGCCCAAATAATGTCTAACAAATACGGTGATATTATCACAGAGAAGTTGGACAATCTTTGGGGGACTTTAATCATTATGCAAAGTAATGAGTTCAAATATGTAATTTCCTATGATGAAGATTATAGAGATAATGAACTACATATTTCCTACAATGAAAATTATATAGATAATAAAAACACGATCTTTCATAATGAATTAAAAAATAAATTAGTGGCTATCACTGACGAGCTAAATTTAGCCTTAAATCAGTAGTAACATACAAGCGTAAGTTTTCTTACGCTTGTACTTTATTTAATTTTTCTAAAAAAAAATTATGAAATAAATAGACAAATACACAAAATGGCGAAGATAATCTTGCAGAAGGGGTGGGGAAAAATGCTGGGAAGATTGAGAATATTTCTCCAACACCAGCGGTTGATAACATTCCCGCCTCCAGACCTGATTTTTATGTCAAACCAAATGGGGATGTTATTCCGAGCACGGGGTATCGCTATATGAAAAGCGAGCACGCGAAGAAAACTATGGAAACTATGTCTGCTCCTGGTAGTTACTTTGGATTTACAAAATATGAAACAGGCAGTGCAGCACGCGATGCTTAGCAAATCGCCCCGCAATGGAGTGATGCAAGATTGCGGGGTGAATTTGATACCTTACAGGTTATAGATGATATGCGAGTTCCTAGAACTTTTGGTGATCAAGGTCCTGATTTAGAACCTTTTACAACATCATATCCAGAGTATGGCAAAGGAGGACAGCAGCAGTTTATATATGATAAAGGTGATATTAAATTTATCAAGGTTGATTTGTTGGAGGATGAATGACCAATAATTCACTTGAAATTGCTGAACAGCTTTTATATTTGCTTCAAAAATACTCTCCCAACAAAAAAGAAATAATAAGCGAGATTGAGCAAAATAAAAATAATTTTAATACATATCTGCCTGAATATATAAAGCATTGTCTAGCAGAAATAGATAGGGCAAATAATCTACATACAAACTATTCTTCTGAAGATTTAAAAATAGTTAGAAGTCTAGGCTCTTTTCTATAAAACAATAAAAGCAGAGTTTTTCTCCGCTTTTATTCTGTCAATCAATCATTCCATCAAGCTCTTATTTTTTCCAATATTTTCTGATGTAATTCAATATCTTCGGTTTTATTTTCTATTTTCTTCCAGCTAAAACCAGTGTTATTTTTTTGTATCAACAGCATGATTTTTTCAGCGGCTTGGTCTAACTCCTCGTCTTTATTTTTAGCTTGGGACGAAGTTTGATTTTCTACTTCTACAAATCTTTTTTCAGCTCTATTTTCAGTTGTATTTTCAACTTGATTTTCCGCGAAGAGATTATGTTGCCCGCCCGTTAATTTCAGCCAAACTTTTAGCAGCAATTTGCTATCTAATAAAGCACCGTGTCCTTCGCTTTCGCGTTCGCTGGTATCGATGTTGTAATACTTACACAGTGCATCGAGGTTATGTTTTTTGATGTCTTTAAGACTTTGGCGGGCAATTTTCAAACTATCGGTAATGACAAAACGCGGCTCGATGAGTTTTAATTTTGACTTGGCGCGCTTTAATTCAGTATTCATAAAACATTGGTCGAAAGCAATATTGTGCGCGATGATTTCATCGACTTCGGGGTCGTCAAAAAATTCTTCAATCTGGGCAAGCTGCTCGGCAAAACTCGGTTTATCGGCTAAAAACTCATTAGTTATTTGGTGAATGCGGATAACTTCCTCATCCATTTTTATTTTCGGTTTGAAGAATAAATGCAACTCTTCACCCGTCGGACGGCGATCTTGGATTTTTATCGCACCAAGTTCGACAATGTAATGACCTTTCGCGACATCATTTCTATCTCCTCGAAACATACCAGTTGTTTCGGTATCGAAGATTATTTTTTTCATCTATATTCCTTTAATACTTATTCAAATTTATATAAAAACCTATTCCGTAACTTTTGCAATTTCCATATCATCTTCTGCCTGTGCCAAACAGGGCAAAATTTCCCCATCACGGATATATGCAAGAGTGCTATCACGGTAAGAATATTTTCCCTGCACAAGGCGCATTCGGCAATGCCCGCAATAACCTTGACGGCATTGATATTCACAAGGAATATCCGCGTTTTCCATTGCTTCCAATAAAGTTTCTTCGCGGGAAATATAAATTCTTCTATCCGCGATTTTTAAGCTATAAGTAGTTTGATTAGTCATTTTTGTGAATGTATCAATTTTTTGGCGTATCTAAAATTAGCTTTAGTTCTATTTTTTTACTCTTATCATCCTGAACGCAGCGAAGGAACTACCGATAGAGATTTTTCGCCTACGGCTCAAAATGACGAATTTTTAGACACCACTTTTATAACTTTCGATTTGACGATTAAATTTTATTTTTTATGTGCAAAGAACTTCTTCCCACAATCCAACTTGCTCTACCGATGATTTATGCGCAACTGTTAGGTTATTCGCAGGCGGTGGTTGATACGGTTATGGCGGGGCGGCATAACTCGCTGACTTTGGCAGCGGTATCGCTTGCCTCGCAATTATTTGCTTTGATTTACTTGCTTTTTAACGGTATTGCGATTGGTTTTGCCGCGCAATTTTCCCGTTATAACGGAGCTGATGACCGCTCAAATTTGCGCTTTTGTTTTCATCAGGGCTTATTTATTTTTACCGCGATTGCGGTTTTATGTGCATTTTTAATTTATCTCGCGGCATTTTTACCGCCTTTTTTCGGCACAAAACCAGAAATTGCCCGCGAATGCAAAAACTATCTTTTAATTTTGGCTATCCCCGCAGGAGTTTTGATGTTTGCTTCGATTGGCAGCGCATTTTTGCAGGGGATGGCATATCCGCGCAGCGTCAATATTTTGATGACCGCCCTACTTCCCGTAAACATCCTCGGTAACTGGATTTTTTTATCTTTTACCGATTTAGAAGCGGCAGGAATGGCGATTGCCACGGGAATTTGTTATTTGCTCTACGCCATCGTTTTATTCACAATACTTGCCAAATCGCCCAAGTGGAAGATTTATCACCTCTTCCGTGCTCCGTTTATTTTCGATCGCCGTGCCTGCCTACGGTTTTTACTGCTTGGTTTACCGATTGGCATTGCAATTGTGCTGGAAGCGGGATTGTTTTCCTTTATCGGGATTATGGCTAGCCGTGAAACCGCGGAAATCACTTCGGCAAATCAAATTGCGGTGAATTTCATTTCAATAATTTTTATGGTGCCGCTTGGTATTTCTTCGGCACTGACAATCCGTGTTGCGCACGCTTTCGGGCAGAAAAATTATCAGGCGGTAAAAAATCGCGCAATTGGCGGACTGTTACTGAGCGCTGGTTTTATGAGCTTTGCCGCTTTAATGAATTTTCTCTTGCGGCAAGAAATCGCCGCGATTTACACCGCCGATGCCGTAATTATTGTTCTCGCGGCAAAAATAATGCTGGTTGCTTGCGTATTTCAGATTTTGGACGGAGTGCAAGTTGCCTCTTCGGGGATTTTGCGTGGGCTTGCTGATACCGCAATTTTGATGCGTTTTGCGATTTTCGGTTATTGGATTGTCGGTCTGCCCGTCGGTTTGATTTTTGCTTATGGCTTGAATTATGGAATTCTCGGACTCTGGATTGGCTGCGCGCTGGGACTGGGAATATTTGCGGTTTTAGCATTAGGGCGAGTTTTCAAGCAAATCAATAAATTAGCGAGCGTGTCAAATTCGTCATTTTGAGCCGCAGGCGAAAAATCTCTATCGGCAGATCCTTCGCGACATTCAGGATGACGAGTGGGCGTATCTACAAAATTCGTCATTTTGAGCCGCAGGCGAAAAATCTCTCGGCAGATCCTTCGCTAC
Source organism: Cardiobacteriaceae bacterium (assembly GCA_017484165.1). Taxonomy (GTDB): domain Bacteria; phylum Pseudomonadota; class Gammaproteobacteria; order Cardiobacteriales; family Cardiobacteriaceae; genus RGIG9182. The sequence goes on from JAFUTP010000028.1 coordinate 4,551, forward strand.
ATTCAGGATGACGAGTGGGCGTATCTACAAAATTCGTCATTTTGAGCCGCAGGCGAAAAATCTCTATCGTCAGATCCTTCGCGACATTCAGGATGACGAGGGCATACGCTCCTATAAAAAACTATTTTTCAATTTTTGGATTTCCTTATGGATACAAAGCAAATTTCTCTTTTTTCTCCCGCAAGCGATAGGGAAGATTTGGAAGCAGAGGTGCAAAGTCTTCGCAGAGAAATAGAAAAGCACAATCAGGCTTATTACGAACTCGATAATCCCCTCATTTCCGATAGCGAATACGACGCGCTAATGCGCAAACTAAAAGATTTAGAAACCGAAATTGCAAGCGGTGGCGGAAGTATTCCGAACAATTCCCCAAGCCGCAAAGTAGGCGGTCGTGCTGCCAAAAAATTTGCGCAAATTGCTCACAATCCGCCGATGCTCTCGCTTGACAATGTGTTTAGTGAAGAGGAATTTCGCGATTTTTATCAGAAACTCCTTGTGCGCTTGGGACTTCCCGCAAACACGGAACTTACTCTTTCTGCCGAACCGAAATTTGATGGTCTCGCGGTAAATCTGCGCTATGAATACGGCAAACTTACGGCGGCTGCTACTCGTGGCGACGGTCAAAACGGAGAAGATGTAACGGCAAATGTCCGTGAAATATCCGATATTCCAAAACAATTAACGGGAAACCTGCCCGATTTAATTGATATTCGCGGCGAAATTTTTATGACGAAAAAAGCTTTCGCCGAACTCAATGCCAAATCACAGGAAAAATCGGGCGGCAAACTTTTCGCCAATCCCCGTAATGCCGCGGCTGGCAGCTTGCGCCAACTCAATCCCGAAATTACCCGCGAGCGCAATTTGTCCTTTTTCGCTTACGGTATCGGCTCTTATCAGAACTTCACTCTTCCCCAAAATTATTCCGAATTACTCCGCACTTACCGCAGTTTTAATATTCCTTCCTGCGATTTACAACAGCAAATTAACGGGCTTGATGCAGCAATTGAATTTATGACCAATCTCGGAAAAATCCGCAATGAATTGCCGTTTGATATTGACGGTGTGGTGTTCAAAGTTGATGAATTTGCCTTGCAAAAACAAGCGGGATTTATCAGCCGCGCACCGCGTTGGGCAATCGCTTGGAAATTTCCTGCAATTGAAGTAAGCACTCAAATTTTGGATATTGATATTCAAGTTGGCAGAACGGGCGCGCTTACCCCTGTTGCACGGCTCGAACCAGTCGAAATTGCAGGGGTTACGGTTTCTAACGCCACTTTGCACAATGCTTTGGAAATCGCCCGCAAGGATATTTACATCGGTGATTTTGTTTTCCTGCGCCGCGCAGGAGATGTCATCCCCGAAATCGTCAAAGCCATCCCCGAAAAACGCCCCGCCGATGCGCGCAAATTTCAAATGCCTGCGCATTGCCCCGTTTGCAATAGCGCGGTAATTCAGGACGAAAGCGCGGTTATTCGCTGCTCTGGCGGTTTGCATTGCCCTGCGCAAAAAACCGCTGCCTTAATTCATTTTGCCTCGCGCGCAGCACTAGATATTCAAGGTTTGGGCGAAAAAATCATCGACGACGCAGTAGAGCTCGGCAAACTTCGCAATCCTGCCGATATTTTTCGCCTAACACTTGAAGATTGGAAAAACTTACCGCGGCTTGGGCAAAAATCTGCCGAAAATCTCGTCGCCGCAATCAAAAAAGCACGGTTTTGCACTCTGCCGCGGTTTATTTACGCACTCGGCATCCGCGAAATCGGTGCGGTAAATGCTCGCGCAATAGCAGAAAAATTCAGCTCCATCGAGAAAATTCTCTCCGCCACAGAAGAAGAATTTCTCGCAATCGACGGTATCGGGGAAGAAAGCGCGAAATATCTCAAAAGCTTTTTGAGCGACCAAGAAAATCTCGCGGTAATTCAAGATTTGCTCCAACTCGGAATAGTTTTAGAAGAAATGCCAGCCAAAAAAACGGTTAATTCAATTTTTAGCGATAAAAAAGTGGTGATTACGGGCAGTTTTGCTGAATTCTCCCGCGAGGAACTCGGCGAAATTTTGCGCACACTTGGCGCGAAAGTGAGTGCATCGGTATCGAAAAACACCGATTTTCTCGTCGCAGGCGAAAAAGCAGGCAGCAAACTCGACAAAGCCCGGGGTCTAGGAGTGCAAATTATTGATGCAGAAAAATTGCAATCCGAACTCGCAAAAACACGGCAAGAAGAGGAAAACGCTTAATGGCGTGTCTCGTCATTTTGAGCCATAGGCGAAAAATCTCTTATCGGCAGATCCTTCACTGCGTTCAGGATGACGAAGGTGAAAAATAGAACTAGCCTAAATTTAGATACGCGCTTAAAAGATAGGAAAACAATATTTATGAATAAACAGGAATTCTTCCGTCAAATCCTCCGCGGCAAAGCAAATTCCCCCCGCGACAATGCAACGGCATTTGCTCCTAGCAATATCGCGCTGGCGAAATATTGGGGAAAACGCGACACAGAATTAAATCTACCGTGTAATTCCAGTATTTCCATTTCGCTTGGCAGCCTCGGCACAAAAACTACTTTGCGCGCAAGTAATCAAGACCGCGTCGTGCTAAACGGCGAAGAAATCCCGTTAGATAAGCCGTTTGCGGCAAAAATCATCAATTTTTTAGATTATTTCCGCGCAAATCTCTGGCAAGGCGCAATGGAAGTCATCACCGAAAACAATATTCCTACCGCCGCAGGACTTGCATCAAGTGCATCAGGTTTTGCCGCCCTCACGCTCGCAGCAAATGATTTTTGGAATTTAGATTTAGATACAAAAACGCTTTCCGCAATCGCCCGTATCGGTAGCGGCTCGGCAGCTCGCTCTTTTTGGCAAGGTTTTGTGAAATGGCAGCGCGGCAAAAATCCAGACGGATTGGATTCATACGCCGAACCACTTGCGCTAGCAGAAAATTCTCCCAGCCGCAATCTTCGTCTTGCTCTGGTCAAAATCGATGAGAAAGCGAAAAAAAATCCTAGCCGCGACGCAATGATTCATAGTGCCAAAACTTCACCGTATTTTTCAGCTTGGATTGCAACCGCCGAAATAGAACTTCACAAAATCGAAGCGGCAATAACTAGCGGTAATATCCAAGAACTCCTCCAACTTGCCGAAAGTAATGCACTTGCGATGCACGCGGTAATGCTTGCCTCCCGCCCAAGTCTGCTTTATTTACAAGCAGAAAGCATCGTGGCAATCAAGAAAGTTTGGGATTTACGAGAACATGGCGCGGAAATATTTTTCACCATCGATGCAGGACCAAATCTGAAATTACTCTTCGAAGAAAATGCGGATACCAGAGCAATAATCGAAAACAACTTTCCCTCGGCAATATTTGTCAATCCCTTTGCATAAATAACGGACAAAATTGCAAATAAAATCAACAGACAAATTGAAATTTGCTTAATTCAAGCCATTTTTCAAATATTTTTTATTTATTCATTTACGGAGACAAAACTATGCAGAAAAAACTTTTAGCAATACTTCTTCTAGGCGCGGTCGCTATGAGCGTGCAAGCGCAAAATCAGGAAAATAGCGAACCAGCCGCAACCGCAAATCCACAAACAGAAGCCGAAATTCAAGCAAAAATCGAAAAAGGCGAACCAACTATCAACGCCACACAAAAAGAATTAGAACTGCCTTCCAACGAAGAAGTTCCATCAAAAACCGATATCAATCCCAAAAAATCTAACGAAATCGACACTAACCGTCCGCCAAGATCAATTTTCAAAAATAAAGCAGAAATTGACAACTATGTGGCTGCCGAAAAGGTTATCGAAGCAATCAAAGAAACCAAAACCGCAGAAGAAGCTGCCGATGTTGTAGTCGCAATCAAAAGCACCGAAAACGCAATCGAAGCAGCCGAAGCAATTGAGGCAATCAAAAATCCTGACAATGTGCCAGCTGCAACAGCAGAAACCGCCCCTGCTAAAGAAGCCGTTCAAAATCAAATTCCAAATACTGAAGCCGCAAAAACAGATGCGGTAGAACCAGCAGCGCAAGTGGAAAAACTCGAACAAGCACCTGAACAAAAAGCCGTTACTAATACGGAAGAAGCCCCAGCGGAAGAGTTAGTTCCAAACGCGCAAGATTTAGGCATTCCCGCCCCAGAATTTGACAAAAAACTCATCAACAAAAAAGCACAGGATTACAAAGAAGAATTCAAATTCACCGCCGACAAAGAACCGCAAACTTTGTATTTCTCTGCCGAAGGTAAATTGACCGACAAACCAGATGAAAAAGGTTATTACCGCCAAGTTTTAGGTAAAGATGAAAACGGCTTACTCGTCGCACAAGATTTTTATCAAGACACAAAAACCCCGCAAACTAATAAATTCCTCGTGCGCAAAGGCGGAAAAGTCGAAGATTTCTCAGTAAGCGAAAATCAAGGTTTAGTTGCTTGGTATAACCGTAAGGGAATTTTGACCAGTGCCTTAATTCTCGATGAAGAATCAAATCCACTCACAATGCAAGCGCATTACAAAAACGGTAAGTTAATCGCACAAGTCGATACTCGTTCGCAAGTTTTCTATTACGACGACGGCACAACTATCCTCGGATATATCGTCGAAACACCAGAAGGCAGAAGCGATTTAACCCTCTTCCGCACCGACGGCAAAGCTTATGCCAGATTTGTGCTCGCTGACGGTGAATTCGTGCGCGGCGAAACTAAATTCTGGAATCAAAGCGGCGAATTAACTCTTCCAGATGAGAAAAACGCCGAAAGCACCGCACAATTGATGCAAAAAGTTTTCCAAATTATTGATGACATTCAAAATGCGGAAAACTAATTTTTGAACTTAAATAATTCATTTGAAGAAATAAAAAATCCCCGTTTTAAGACGGGGTTTTTTATTTTTATCTTGTTGCTAAGAATCCAAAAAATCCAATTAAAAAGAAAATGACAAAAAAGAGAACATAAGCCAATTTATACAAACCATACAATCTAATAATTCTTACTTGCCGCAAAAGTATTTGTTCTATTTGTTCGGCTGAAAAATTTTCTATTCCACGATCGCATTCTTTGGCATATTTTCGAAAACATGCATAAATGTAATAAAGAATAACTAGCAAAATAAATACACCAATAATTGCTGTATACATACCTATGGAATCACTCTCATAGAATTCTTTAGCTATTTTTCCTCCCGACAAGGCGGCTAAAACAGTTCCAAGAAAAACAAGAAATGAAGCAGCAAAAAATAGCCCCCAAAGCCAAGAACAAACTCTTGACCAAAACGCAGCTTTAGTGAGATGTTTTCTGAATTCCACAATTTATCTCCCGTTCGCAAATATAAAAATCGCAACGGCAACAGAAATAATCACAAAACCAGTCGCCAATAAAAATGCCAACCCCCACACTTTTAGCACAGCAGTATGTTTATTAAAAACACGGGCAAGAGTTTCTAAATCCTGCATTGTTTGCATCTTCTTGCAAGCTCTGGAATATTGCCAAAAAAATACAACCAGAAAAATACTGATTAGAAAAGAAATAAAAGAGCCAACACCATTACTGAAACCATCCTTTGATGCTAATAAAGCAATCGTAATAAATGGAAGAAATATCACAGCAATAAGATGCAGGATAAATAAAAACATTGACCATCTTCCTGCTGATTTCAAAATTTGTAATGATTGTGGAGTTATTAAATTTCCATCGTATTGTTGAATACTTTCCGTTTTCCCCCGCGGTGCGGAATAAGGATTTTCTATATCTATATCCGTCATAAAATTTTCCTTCTATAAACCCTTTAACCAAAGGGCGCATCTAATTCCTAATCTTTTTTACCTCGTCATTCTGAGCACAGCGAATAATCTATCGATAGAGATTTTTCGCATGCAGATCAAAAAGACAAATTTCGTAGATACACCCTGCATGAATTGCAATAAATGCGCGTAAATTATATCACGCAAAAAAAAAAAAAAAAAAAATAACGGTTTTTTTTGGTCAAAAAAATATATTTTCACCGTATTTTTAGAGCGAAAAATCACCGTTTTTACTTTTGGCTCGTAATCGCCGAATATTTTTCCAGCATAAATTCCGCAGCCCCAATCAATCCCGAGAGATTATTACGGACTAAATAAATCGGAATGGAGCGTAAATATTGCGCGATATTGCCATCGACGGCATCAAAACGAGCACAAAATGCGCTTTTTTTCAAAATCTTTTCGATGCGCGGCAAAATTCCACCGCAGAGATAAATTCCACCGCGCGCCCCCGTCGCTAGTGCTGTATCGGCAGCAAATGTGCCAAGTAAGCCACAAAAACGCTGTAAAACCGTGATTGCAAACGCATCACCTTGTAAGGCATTTGTCGTAATTTCGGCGGCAGTCAGAGAGTTCGGCGGTAATTTCTGCAAAAAACGCTCGGCTTTGTATAACAATTCAATACCTTTACCCGAGAGAAAATCTTCATTAGTTATCCGCTCTCGCGCTAGTTCTTCGCGTGCAAAACGCAAAATAGCAATTTCCTCCTCATTTTGCGGTGAAAAAGCACGGTGTCCGCCTTCGGTTGCAATTACCCGTGTTTTTCCAACCGTTTGATGCAAAATCGCCAAACCTAAACCCGTGCCTGGTCCCAATACGGCTTGCGGTAAATCTTCTACCGCTAAAATATCACCGTGGAGTAATATTTTATCCTGTTCAGCAATATGCGAAATCGCCAAAGCCTGCGCGGAAAAATCATTGATAAAAAAAAGATTTTCAAGATTAAGTTTCACTCGCACTGAATTACGGGAAAAATGCCAGTGATTATTTTCTAAACGAATTTCCTCACTTAACAAGGGATTGGCAATCGCAATCGCAGCATTGGCAATATTTTTATCCTCACAGCAATCTAAATATTCCGCACAAGCTGCCGCCAAATCCGCAAAATCACGACATTGCAACACAAGCGGATTAAAAATCTCACCGCTAGCTAAATTCAAAAGCGCAAAGCGAGCATTCGTCGCACCGCAATCAGCAATTAAAGCAATGTCTTTGTTCATATTTTTTGTTCTAAATAAAAACCAATAAGGATTTTTTATATCCAGTTTTCCAACTGCAAACCTTCTACTCTTTCAAATTCTCTTGTGTTGTTGGTTACCAAAGGAAGATTTAACGAACGAGCGTGAGCTGCAATCAATAAATCCATTGCTCCAATAGGAGATCCCTTCCTTTGCAAAGATGCACGAATATCCGCATAATGCCAAATAGCCTCTTGTCCGAACGGCAAAATTTGTATCAATTCAAAAAATTCAAATAACAACGAGCTGTTCTTATCTATTGAACTAGATTTTTTCACTCCGAAGGCTAATTCACAAGCGGTAATATTCGAAATAACAACTTCTCCAACTTTGTAGTTACTAAATGTTTCAACTACTTGTTTGTATTTTCTGTTGATGATATAAATACATGTATTGGTATCTAACATACAACGAATTTTCATATTATTTCTTCTCTTATTTGTTCGCCCAACTCTTCTCGTTCGATTTTGAAATCATCATCAAATTTATCCAATAAATCTTGCAACAATTGTCCAAGACTATCGCTGTTCGGTCGCAATAAAACACCATCAGCACATCGCTCAATCACAACTTCTGTGCTGTCAAATTCAAAATCTTTCGGTAAGGCAAGCATTTGACAATTATCCGTATTAAAAAGTTTGACAACTTGCATACAAAGCTCCTATTCCAATCGTTATTCAATATAAATATGCCTAACTGCACGAAAAACTATCGCCGCCGCAAATGGAATATAGGCGGAAAAAAATAATAAAAATCCTAAAAGACCTAAAAGAGGTAAGATTTTTGCTAGCAAGGATGCAATTTCAAAACCAAGAATTAGTATTCCCATTAAAAATAAAAATAATCCCGCTGAACTAATGATGTTAATTCTGCCTGAATGCCAAGTTTTGCGCATCAAAATAAAAACCTTTTCCTGCGGCAAAATACTCATCAACGGTAACACCGACCAGAAAAAATAATATTCAAAAATCAAAGATATTCCAGAGATTTTTAAGGTTTCTATATTTATTCTTATCAATTCCTCTTTGCTTATATTAGAAGGGTTAATATTTTGCGGAATATCAGCAATTGTCATCATCAATAGCTGGGTTATCAATAATTTTACGCAAAAGAAAAATACCACAAAGAGCCAAAAATTACTGTCCTTAAAATAACGCAATAGGTGATTCGGAAGTTGCGAAAAATCCATTTTTTTACCGCAACATTCATCAGCAAAATAAGAAAATAACAATCCCCCCAATGCAAACTCTAATACGGTTACAAAGAACATCGTTATCAAGGAAACCTTAAAAACAGCTACAAATAAAATCACCGAGAGGAGAAAAATTCCACAGCAAAGGGAGCTAATCATCAGCCAAAATTGCCGCTCGGAATTAAACAATGTAAATCCTTCCTTAACACAAACTGGAATGAATGATAAAGACTGCTTTTTAGGTGTATCTAAAAGTCGCATAAATAATCCGAATAAGTAATAAAAAATTATCCCAAAAAGACTTTTGGGATAATTTGTAATGAATAATAATTTAAGCTAGCATTACTAGGAAAATTCGTAGCAGTAGCAATCCTGCAATTACCCAAACACCGACCGACACTTCCGAGGCTTTTTCGCATAAGCATTTAATTAAAGCATAGGAAATAAAGCCAATCGCAATTCCATCAGCAATGGAATATGAAAGAGTGATACCGAATACCGTAAGCAATGCGGGAGCATATTCCGTGATATCCGTCCAATCAATATCACCAAGCGCGGAAAGCATCAAAATTCCAACATAAATTAGAGCACCAGCCGTCGCTTCTGGCGGAACAATTTGCGCAATCGGTGAGAAAAACAAAATCAGCAAAAAGCAAATGCCTGTCGCAACCGCAACTAAGCCCGTTCTACCGCCTGCGGCAATGCCCGATGAACTTTCCACATAACTCGTCGTGCTAGATACACCAAACATCGAACCTAAAACCGTCGCCGCACTATCGGAAATCAAAGCCTGTTTTAAGCGCGGAATTTTTTCATCTTTTACTAACCCCGCACGGTCAGTAACCGTAATCAATGTTCCTGCGGTGTCAAATAAATCTACAAATAAAAATGCAAAAACAATTGTCAGCATCGAAATATCTAATGCCGCTGCCCAGTCCATTTTGAACAAAATCGGTTCAATCGAAGGCGGCGCAGAAACAATTCCACTAGGCAATTCTGTATGACCAGTAATGATTGCACCAACGGTAACCACCAACATCGCAATCAAAATTCCGCCCGTAATCCGCAACTGCTGCAACATCATTATCAAAAGAAAGCAGAAAATCGCCATAAAGGTTTTGTATTCGGAAAAATCACCAATTTGCACCAAAGTGCCTTCCGAATTAACAATCAAACCCGCTTTTTGCAAACCGATGAACAAAATAAATCCACCCAAACCTGCCGCAATCGCCTTTTTCAAATTGTGCGGAATGTTGTCAATAATCCATTCGCGGATTTTGAAAAAGCTGATGATTAGAAAAAGTATCCCCGAGACAAAAACGCATCCCAAAGCAACTTCCCAACTTTTGCCCATATTGCCGCAGACGGAATAAGCAAAAAAGTATAACAATGAAACACCAGGTGCCAGCGCAACAGGCAATTTCGCATAAATCCCCATAATGAAACAAGATATCGCCGAAATCAAACAAGTTGCCGTAAAAACCGCACCTTTATTCATCCCCGTTGCGCCCAAAGTTTCAGGCGCAAGCAAAACGATATAAGCCATCGTCAAAAAGGTAGTAATCCCAGCAATTATTTCTATCTTTAAACTAGAATTTTGCTCTGTTATACCAAAATAATTATCTATTTTTTCCATTATTTACGGTCTCCGAATAAGTAAAACAACAGATTAAATATAAACTAAACAACATAATCAACAGCATCACGGTGTTCAATATTCAATTCAAATTGCGCGGATAATCTTTTATGCAATTCTTCCACCACATAAACACTACGATGCTGCCCCCCAGTGCAACCAATGCAAATATTAACATATGCTCTTTGCTTGGACTGTTGCAAAAAGTCTGGCAAAGTATTTTCTAAATATTGCGCTAAATTGCTAATAAATTTTTCTACACTCTTATGCGTTTTTAACCAGTCTATTATCGGTTTTTGCCGACCGCTGAAATGACGAATATTTTTCTCCCAATAAGGATTCGGCAAAGAACGAGTATCAAAAACAAAATCCGCATTCACAGGCAAACCTTGCTTAAAGCCAAAAGATTGCAAAAAAATAAATAATTTATTCTGAATATTTAGCAGTTTTGATAATTTTTCTCTTAAATCCATCGCAGTAAAAAATGTCGTGTCAATAAAAATATCCACTAAATTATTCAATGCCTGCAACTCAATTTTTTCCTGCTCAATAAATGATAAAACATTGCTATGTTGCGGCTGCCAATTATGCAAAGGATGCGGACGACGAGTTTCATTAAATCTCTGCGCTAAAACTTCTTGTTTAGCCGTCAAAAATATTATTTGCAAATCAATTTTTTCTTTTATTTTTCGAATATATTCTTCCGTTTGAGCAATATTTTTTGAACTTCTAATGTCAATTGCAATTGCAATTTTTCTCTCTGAATTTTTCACAACTTTATCGACAAAATCATCTAATAATATTACTGGCAAGTTATCGATACAGTAATAACCAAAATCCTCTAAAAAATTGAGTGCAATTGATTTTCCCGCACCTGACATTCCAGTAATAATCAACATGTTTCCCCCACTATTTCCAACCGTAATATTCACAAATATATTTATAAGCTTCTTGAATTTCTTTCACTTTTTTATTTGCAAGTTCAATTTCCTCTTGCGGTAAATTTCGTCCTGCCAATTTATCGGGGTGATTTTTATTAACCTGCTTGCTATATGCTTTTTTTACCGCCTTGAAATCATCAGTTTTAGCAATACCGATAACCTTAAAAGCATCATCTAAACGGTTAGTTTTGGAATAACTATGCGCGCTATTTTGTCTATACTCTTGATGATAATTATAACCACTATTTTGCTGGTTTTTTTCATCTCTTCTATGCTGATAAGAGCTTTTTTGCTGCTGATAATTTTGCCACTGTTTATCCTTTTCACTCGCTTTTTTATAAGCCTGACTAAATCTTGCACGGGCTTGTTCCTGCGATAAAATTTCTTCGAAAACTCGCAAATCGATATGAAAAATGCTTGCAATATCGAGCAGAATAGTTTTCTCATTGACTTCCATCACAGCGTCTAACAATGCTGCCCGCATTTGAATTTGCAGAAAACCATTGAGCAATAATTTATTTGAACCGAAGACATGGTGAAATTCCCGCAAAACTTGTGCATACGGAAAATCTTCGATTTTGCCCGTTCGAAAAGCTTCTTTGGCGATTTTTTTTAACTGCGCGGAATAGTTAAAATCCTGCATTAAAAATTCCGCGAAAGCTATATCATCTTTGCTTACCCGACCTTTTGATTTGGCAATATGACCTAAAATCGAAAAAAGGCAAAGAGTGTAAAAATTCTGCCGATTTAGCTCAAAACTAACCGTAAATCTCTTTTTCTCACCCGTAACACCAAAAATATTTGAACGAATTTTTTCCGCAGAACTACCAGCACCTCGAAATACATCACCCAGCACTTCTGACAAATAATTACAGACCAATGCCCCCAAAATGGCACCTAAAAGACCAAATTTTGCTCCGAGGATTATTCCGATAAATATGCAAATAAAATTCGTCATATAGCTTTATCTATAAATAAAAAGTTATTGATATCTTTCTTTTTCTTTTTCACTGTCAGTGATATTTTGCAGTTTATTTTGCTCATCAACCAGCACAATTTTCGGCTCGATATATTCATTACTATCGATAAAAGCATAAGCCATAATTATCACCTTATCCCCAACCTGAACCAGTCTTGCAGCCGCACCGTTTAAGCAAATTACTCCGCTATTTCGCGCACCTTTAATGATATAAGTTTCCAGTCTTGCACCATTATCAATATCCACCACCTGCACTTTTTCATATTCGCGCATTCCTGCGGCTTCCATCAAAGCCTCATCGATAGTAATGCTGCCGACATAATTCAAATTTGCCTCGGTTACTGTCGCACGGTGAATTTTGCCCTTTAACACTTCAATAAACATATTTTTTCCTAATCAAGTTTTAATCGATATTTTCGATTAAAAAATTATCTAATAACCGTGCTTTACCGACAAAAACCGCAGTAGCAAAAAGCGTATTATTTTTCACCGTCGCGATATCCTGCATATTTTCCAAATCTACCGCCTGCAAATAATCAATTCTGGCAAGTTTTTCGCTCTCTATTATTGCGCGGATTTTTTCTAGGACTACTGCGGTATTTTTTTCACCGTCAGCAATTATTTTTTGCCCTGTTTGCATTGCTTTATTGATTATTGCGGCAGCTTTTCGCTCTTCACTATTAAGATAAGTATTACGAGAACTTTTTGCCAAACCGTCAGCTTCTCGAACAATCGGACAGCCGATAACTTCTACATCAAAATTAAAATCCGCGGTAATTCTTTTAATTATGGCAAGTTGCTGGGCATCTTTCTGTCCAAAATACGCCCTGTTAGGCTTAATTAAATTAAATAATTTAACAATTATGGTGCAAACGCCTCGAAAATGACCCGCTCTTTTTATTCCGCATAAATTATCACCCAATTGATAAATATCAGCAAAACTATTAAAACCTGCAGGGTATATTTCATCCGCATCAGGAATAAATAAAATATCAGCATGCAATTCACGGCAATAAGCACTATCTTTTACCAAATCGCGCGGATAATTCGATAAATCTTCATTCGCTGCAAACTGCTTGGGATTAACGAAAACGCTGACTACGACAATATCATTTTCCTCTCTTGCTTTTTTTATCAAAGAACCATGTCCTTCATGCAAAAATCCCATTGTCGGCACTAATCCGATAGTTTTATTTTCCGCTTTTAAGTCTTTGATTTTCTGCTTTAAGTCGGCAATATTTTTAACTTCTAGCATGTAATATTTCCTTTAAGCAAGTTGTGCTTTTAATTGTTCAACTATTTCTTTTGGTAGTTGATAAGAATGTTCTGGAGCTGGAAATATTCCTTTTTCCACCTCTTCGCGATATTTTTTTACCCCATTTTGCATTTCAGAACCGCAATCAGCGAATAATTTCACAAATTTCGGACGATAATCAGGAAACATATTCAGCATATCTTGCCAAACTAAAACTTGACCATCGCATTTATTTCCCGCACCGATACCAATCGTCGGAATAGTCAATTTATCGCTAATAATTTCGGCAAGTTCCGCAGGTATCGCCTCCAACACCACCATAAACGCCCCCGCATCTTCCACCCGTAAAGCATCGTCAATAATTTCACGGGCTCTTTGCAAAGTTTTGCCCTGGGTTTTGAAACCACCAAATGCCAAAACCGATTGCGGAGTCAAACCAATATGAGCACAGACGGGAATTTGCGCTCGCACAATCGCCGCAATTTTGTCGGCAACATAAAGCGAACCTTCAATCTTCACCGCCTCTGCATCGCCTTCTTGAATTAAGCGACCTGCATTACGAATTGCATCATCTGTATTAGTTTGCACGGACAAAAACGGCATATCGCAGAGCACCATCGCTTTTTCTGCCCCACGCGCTACCGCCTTGCAATGATGAATCATATCTTCCATCGTAACCTGCACGGGGCTTTCATATCCCAGCATCACCTGCCCGAGCGAATCCCCGACCAAAAGCACATCAACCCCTGCCGCATCCATATTTTTCGCAGTGCAATAGTCGTAGCAAGTAAGCATTATGATTTTTTCCGCTTTATTGCATTTTTCCTGCAATTTAACCGTTGTATTGGCGTTCATATCATCTCCTGATTATGTTTTAAGCAAAATTTACAAAAACTTACGATATGCCCGCGAATTGCGCTCACGGTTATATTTCGCGCGTTTTTTCTCGGGCAATTCTTCGATTTCAATCCGTGAAAATCCCCGTGCTTCAAACCATTGCGCGGTTTGCGTCGTAAGTAAGAATAAACTTTCCATACCTTTTTGTCTTGCAATTTGCGACAATTGTTCGAGTAAAAAATCAGCCCGCCGATGCTTACGGTATTCAGGTGCTACCGCCAAACAAGCAAGCTCCGCCGTTTTCTCTTGTGTATAAGGATAAAGCGCGACACAGGCAATAATGCTACCGTCGCGAATCAGCACATAAAACTTATCAATATCCGCCTCCAAGATTTCACGGCTGCGCGGTATCAGCGTGCCGTTTGCTTCTAACGGACGAATTAAAGCAATAATGTGATTTATGTCATCAATTGTCGCGGGACGCAAGATGTCGTATAACTCTGCGGTTATCATTATTCCCGCACCGTCGCGAGTAAAAAGCTCCTGCAAAAGCGCACCTTGATTATCCTTTTCCACCAAATGAACCCGTGCAATTCCCTCTTCGCATGCCCGTGCTGCCGCTCGCATTCTGCGACGAATTCCTGAATTTTCCACTTCTTTTTTCTTGGCTAATTCAGGAGTTAGCTGATGCAGGCGTTCAGTTGCCCGCAAATTTGCTATTCCTTCGCAGAGATAAATCAGCTTATCGGCTGCAAGTTCAGCGGCAATCGTGCTTGCAACTTCTTCGCTATCAAGATTAAAAATCTCGCCTGTCGGCGCGTAACCAACTGGTGAAATCAGCACAATTTCATCATCGGACAAAGCGGATTTAATCGCAAATTCATTGATTTTGCGAATTTCCCCCGTATAACCAAAATCGCAACCACCAATCACCCCCAAAGGACGGGCGGTAATGTAATTTCCGCCAGCAATTTTTACTTCCGCATCCTGCATCGGTGAATTGACAATATTCATCGACAAAACCGCCTCAATTTTGAGCCTGACACTTCCCGCCGCGTTCAAAATTTCGGGAATCATTTCCTTGCTGGTTATCCTCTTATCATTTGAAAAATGGGAAATAATTCCACTCTTTGCTAAATTTCTATCAATTTCCGCTCGAATACCGTGAATTAAAATTAACTTTATCCCTAAACTTTGCAAAATTGCACAATCTTGCAGAATATTTTCTAAATAAGAATCGGCAAAATCAGCATCAAAATGAATTACAAAAGTTTTACCGCGATGCGCATGAATATACGGTGCGGCTTGATAAAAGAAACTTAAAAATTCGGCGGTATGCATTTCTTTTTCCAGAGAATATTAAAAAAATGAGTAGTTTATATTTTTTACTACTGTTCTAGTAAAAAATTACACCTTTTGATAAAACAAATCCCAGACACCGTGTCCTTTTTTTATACCTCTTTGCTCAAATTTAGTTTGCGGACGAAATTCTGGTTTATCAATAAAACCTTCACTGTTACCGAGATTTTTCCATTTTGCGTCAAGCAGTAAAAAATCACGAATACTTTCCGCATAATTTTGCCAGTCGGTCGCGATGTGTAAATAACCGTTTTTCTTTATTTTTTTCCATAATTTATCGCAAAACTCCTGCTGCAACAAACGCCGTTTGTGATGGCGCAATTTATGCCAAGGATCAGGAAAATACACCTGCACGCGGTCAATTGTTTCATCTTGAAAATTACTAGTAAAAAACGCTGCCGCATCACCACGCAAAATCCGTAAATTTTTAATATCGCGTACCTCAATTTCCGACAAAATTCTTCCAATTCCAGGCGGATAAACTTCAATCCCCACAAATCCCGTATCAGGCGCATTTGCCGCCATTTCCAACAAACTTTCACCGTTACCGAAACCAATTTCCACCACAACTTCACGGTAAGACGGAAAGATTTTTTGGAAATCAAGCATTTCATTTTCTGCAATATCAATTCCAAAACGCGGCCAAAGTTCGCTTAAAGCTCGCTCCTGCCGCGCGGTAATCCGACCTTGACGGATAACAAAACTACGGTTAGTCATTTTTATCTCATAAAACGCAAAATTTAGAGGGCGTGTCTAAAAAATCTCTATCGGAAGTTCCTTCGCTACGCTCAGGATGACGAGCTAAAAAATAGAATTAAGCCTAAATTTAGATGTGCCCTAGAGCCGCTTATCGCATTCAATAATCGCATAGGCCGAATGATTATGAATCGACTCAAAATTTTCCGATGACACGCTATACCAAGAAATCCGCTCATCCGCATTCAAAGCAATCGCTACATCACGGACAATATCTTCAACAAATTTGGGATTTTCATAAGCCCGTTCAGTTACAAATTTTTCATCAGGGCGTTTGAGCGTCGCCCAAATCGGACAAGAACCACCGTTTTCTCCAATCGCCGCTAATTCCGCCAAAGTTATCGGATTGTTTCTGTCATACAAAATACTAATAATGATGTGCGAGCGTTGATTGTGCGCACCGTATTCGGAAATCTCCTTCGAACATGGACAAAGACTAGTTACAGGCACGGTAATTTCCGCATAAACACCGTAATCATCCGCTCTGCCATCAGAACTAATCCGCACCTCATAATTCATCACACTTTTCATACCGCTAACTGGCGCGGATTTTTCTAAAAAATAGGGAAAAGCTAAATTTATCGTTCCCTCTTCGGCCGACAAACGCGAAAGCATCGTCGAATGAATTTCGCCCAAATTGTCCAAACTAAATTCCGCCATCTCATTGAGAATTTCAATAAAGCGCGACATATGCGTGCCTTTTTTATCATGCGGCAAATGCACCGTCATCTCCGCCATCGCAACCGTATGTTGCACCGCTCTACCGTCATTAAACTTTATCGGCAACTGAATATCACGAACTCCAACTCGGGTTATCGGCAACTCGCGCTTATCAGGCGAACCTTGCACATCTGGAATATGAAGATTGTTTTCTGTGTTCATTTATGAAACTCTCTTGAAATAAAAAATTGCTGGTGGTTAAATTTTTTTATTTTTTCTGCCCGTAATACTGATTTTCAATGCGAGCAGCTCGCAAAATCAATTTATCCATCATCGCGGTTGATAAAAATTTTTTTCCTAACGCCGCAAGTTTTGTCGCCGTCCCAACTCGATAGCGAGCGCGCGGTTTTTTCGCATTCAAAGCCTTAATCAACACTTTGACCACTTCCTGTGCCGACAAAGCAGAACGCGGATATTGCTCACTCTGCAATCTCTGCAACATTTGCAAATACGATAATTTATGCAAACTTCTTTCGGCATTTATCCACAGCGCAAAATTGTCATAACTATTTTTGCGAAAATTACTGCGAACCGTTCCCATTTCTAGCAAACTAACCGATATTCCGCTACCGTTGAGCTCCAAACGCAGAACATCAGTTAATCCTTCTAGAGCATATTTAGCCGCAACATAAGCACCGCGATACGGCATCGGCGCAATCGCCAATACCGAACTTGCGTTAATAATCTTGCCGTAACCTTGTCTGCGCATAATCCGTAAAACCGACAAGGTCAATTCATGAGTTCCCAAAAGACAGGAATCAAGTTGATAAGCAAAAGCGGTGCGGGATAAATCTTCTAATGCCGCTGGAATTGCAAAAAAGGCATTGTTAAATAAAGCATCAATTTTTCCGTCGCTAAGCCGTAAAGCCCAGTCCAAAGCCATCGCAATCGAATCCGAAGATTGCAAATTAAGCTGCACCGCATTCAAACCTTCTCGCTTTAAGCGTTCAACATCTTGTGCTTCTCTGGCGGTTGCAATTACCAACCAACCGCGTGCGTGCAAAGCGTGCGCCGCAGCGTAACCAATTCCCGACGAGCAACCTGTAATCAAAATCGAGGGCTTGCGTCTTTGCAGCGTTATTTTTCCCAATTTTTAAGCTCCGAGTTAATCAAATCCGCAAGTAAATCAATATGCGCTCTCTCGTCATTTAAGGCTGGAATGTAGTGATACTCGCTACCGCCAGCCGATAAAAATACTTCCCGATTACGCATTGCCGTCTCTTCCAAAGTCTCTAAACAATCAGCACAAAATCCAGGACACATAAGCGCAATTTTTCTCACACCTGCATTCGCGAGCTGCACTAATTCATCTTCGGCATAAGGTTTGAGCCATTCTTCCCAACCAAAACGCGATTGAAAAATCACCGCAATTTCATCTTCTGAAAAATTAAGCTCCTGCCGTAAAAGCTCCGCCGTTGCCAACACCTGCTCGCGGTAATCATCACCTTCTTCACAATAACGCTTGGGAATACCGTGAAAAGATAAAAGCAATTTTTCAGGCTTGCCCTGCTCTTTTTCATATTTACGGTAACTATCCGCCAAAGCCGAAATATATAAATGATGACGATGCCAATCACGGATAAACCGCCACTCTGGCACACAACGCAAAGACAACATCGTCCGATAAACCGCATCTAAAACGCTCGCCGTCGTAGTCGAGGAGTATTGCGGATACATCGGAATAATCAAAATCCTTTTACCGCCTGCGCGCACAAATCCAGTAATTTTTTCCTGAACATTCGGCGCGCCGTAACGACAGCAATAGTCAATATGAATGTTGTTTCGCGCGCAATTTTTACCGTCCGCCTGTTGCGCTTTACCGTCAAAACGCTTACGCAAAGCCAACACTTGCTTTTTTGCAAAATAAATCAACGGCGAACCGTCTTCTCGCCAAATTTTCTGATAAAGCCGCAAAGTCTTCTTCGGACGAAGGCGCAAAATAATGCCGTGCAAAATCAAAAACCACAAGCTGCGCGGCAAATCAATAATCCGCCGATCCGATAAAAATTCAGACAAATAATTACGCACCGCCTTTACCGTCAAGCGTTCAGGAGTTCCTAAATTGACTAGTAAAACCAACGGTGCGCTTTTTATTTCTTCTTGCATCGAAAAACACGAGCCCCGAATTTGGGGCTCGATAGATTTAGTCATTATTCGGTAGCGGTCTATCCACCAATTCAACATAAGCCATCGGCGCACTATCACCCGCACGATAACCACATTTCAAAATTCGAACATAACCACCTGGACGCTCTTTATAACGCGGTGCAAGTTCAGCAAATAATTTCACTACCGCCTTACGATCACGCAAACGCGCAAAAGCTAAACGACGAGCCGCAACCGTATCGTTATTTTTCGCATGAGTAATAATCGGTTCAATTACCCGACGCAAATCCTTTGCCTTCGGTAAAGTCGTTTTAATCAACTCATGCTCAATCAACGACACCGACATATTCTTAAACATCGCTTGACGGTGCGCAGAAGTTCTATTGAACTTACGACCCGATAATTTGTGTCTCATAAAAATTCTCCAAAAAAGCCGCAAATTTCACGGCTATCAATCAATATCCATTCCTAACGAAAGACCATCGCGCTCTAACACAGTCTTAATCTCAACCAGAGATTTTTTACCAAGATTAGCAAGCTTCAATAAATCTACTTCACTACGACGAACTAAATCACCAACAGTGTTGATACCTTCCGCACGCAAACAATTCAATGAACGAACTGTAAGCTCTAATTCCTCTACCGCACGAGCAAAACGCGGATCAACATTGATATCTTCAACAACTTCGGTAGTTTCTTCTTCCGTCGATTCAAGATTTACAAATACACGCAATTGCTTATAAAGAATTGTCGCCGCTCTGCGAATCGCTTCATCAGCTGCAATCGTTCCGTTAGTTTCAATTTCGATAATAAGTTTGTCTAAATCTGTTCGTTGCTCTACCCGCGCTTGCTCAACATCATATTTGATGCGACGAATCGGACTAAACGAAGCATCTAAACGCAAAATCTGCGATTGCACCGTCTCCTCATCATCATTATTCTGCGCAACAACACGGTAACCTCTACCCTTCTCAACCAAAACCGATAACTCAAAAACAGTATCTTTGGTCAAATGCGCAATGATGTGATCAGGATTAAATAATTCCACACCAGCAGGCAAGTCAAAATCACTGGCACGCACAATCCCAGCTTTTTCAACTTTCAAGGTCATATGCGCCCGCTCCATAGTCGGCATCGAAAGCGCAACACCTTTCAGATTTAACAAAACATCAATAACATCTTCCGTTACGCCGTCAATCGCAGAATATTCGTGCTGAACACCTGTAATAGAGCACTCGGTAATCGCTGCCCCTTCAATCGAAGAAAGCAAAACGCGACGCAATGCCGTGCCTAATGTATAACCAAAACCGCGTTCCAACGGCTCCAAGGTTACACGAGAAGTATTCGGCGCAATTTCTTTAATTTGAACGATACGGGGAGTTAATAACTCGGATAACGACATAACAAAAACACCATCTATCTCAACAATTATTTCGAATAAAGCTCAACAATCAGCGACTCATTGATGTCAGGAGATAAGTCAATCCGTTCTGGAATACGCTTGAATTGACCACTCATTTTCTTGGTATCAACCTCAACCCAATCAACAAATCCGTGTTGTTCAGCCAAAGAAAGAGATGTTTGTATCCGAACTTGAGAGCGAGATTTTTCACGAACCGAAATAATATCTTCCGCCTTCACTTGATAAGAAGCAATCGTTACCCGCTGACCATTTACTTCAATCGCACCGTGTGAAACCAATTGACGGCTTTCCGCACGAGTTGAACCAAATCCCATACGATAAACAACATTGTCTAAACGGCATTCCAAAATTTGTAATAAATTTTCACCCGTAGAACCCTTGCGTTGCGCTGCTTTTTTGTAGTAAATACGGAATTGACGTTCTAAAACACCGTAAATTCTTTTAACTTTTTGCTTTTCCCGTAACTGACCACCGTAATCTGATAATCTACCACGACGAGCACCGTGCTGACCAGCAGCCGTGTCCATATTGCATTTTGATTTCAAATCACGAACACGCGATTTCAACTCTAAATCTACACCCTCACGGCGCGCCAAACGACATTTTGGACCTATGTATCTAGCCATAAATATAAATTTCCTTATTCAAAATAATTACACACGGCGTTTTTTAGGAGGACGGCAACCGTTATGAGGAATCGGAGTAATGTCAGTAATGCTATGAATATTAAAACCGCTCGCATTCAATGCACGAACAGCTGATTCACGCCCAGGACCAGGTCCTTTAATATTTACATCAACATTTTGCACACCATATTCTTTGGCGGCAGTAGCGGCGCGTTCGGCTGCGACTTGTGCTGCAAAAGGAGTACTTTTGCGCGAGCCTCGAAAACCCGAACCACCGGCAGTTGCCCAAGAAAGCGTGTTACCTTGTCCATCAGTAATGGTAACAATGGTATTGTTAAATGAAGCGTGGATATGCGCAACAGCATCCACAACAACACGCTTTGCTTTTTTTCTTACTTGTTTCTGTTGTTTACCAGCAGTAGTTTTAGCCATAAAAATAACTCACTTAAAAAAATCGCTAAATTAGCGTTTAATCGGACGACGCGGACCTTTACGAGTACGAGCGTTCGTTTTAGTGCGCTGACCACGCACAGGAAGACTGCGACGATGACGCAAACCACGGTAACAGCCTAAATCCATCAACCGTTTAATATCCATCGATACTTTGCGGCGCAAATCGCCTTCAACTTGATATTCACCAACAGCTTGACGCAATGCATCAACTTCAGCATCAGTTAAATCGCGAACTTTTTTATCAGTCGGAACACCAGCAGCCGCACAAATCGCACGAGCTCTTGGCACCCCAATACCATAAATTGCAGTCAGTGCAATGAAGGTATGTTTTTGAGTTGGAATATTGATACCGGCTATACGAGCCATAAAAAATTCTCCTAAATTGATTTGTAAATATCAACAAATCGGAATAAATAATCAACCTTGGCGTTGTTTATGACGCTTATCAGTGCAGATTACACGAACACTGCCGTGTCGGCGAATAATCCGACAATTACGACACATTTTTTTTACAGAAGCACTTACTTTCATTGAATACTCCAAAAAAATTATTTTCAGCGGTTACCCCTTAACGGTGATACTGCCCGCCAAATCCAGATAAATTAGCTTTACGCATCAAGCTTTCATATTGCTTCGAGAGAATATGAGATTGCACTTGCGACATAAAATCCATTGCAACTACAACCGCAATCAATAACGATGTTCCACCGAAGAGGAAAAGTATCTGTCCAGCAGTCGAGCCAATATTCATCAAAGACGGCAAGATACAAACAAACGCTACATATATCGCTCCAAGCAATGTCAGCCGCTCTTGCACCATATCCAAATATTCAGCCGTTTGCTTACCAGGACGAAAACCTTGAATAAAGGCATTGGAACGCTTCAAGTTATCAGCTAGTTCGCGGTTTTCATACATCATTGAAGTGTAGAAGAACGAAAACAGCACGATTAACAAGGTAAAGCTTGCGATATATAGCCAGCTACCAGGACCGAAGCTACTACCGAGTTCGCTTAAAAAACGACCAACGGTGCTCGTACTACCGACAAACAAACCAAAACCTGAAACCAGCAAGGTAATAATCGCGGAAGCAAAAATTGCAGGAATAACCCCAGCCATATTGATTTTCAACGGAATATGCTGTTTATCATTCATCGCTGCCAAAGAAGCACCTTGCGTTCTTTTCGCATAGTGAATTGCAATTTTGCGTTGTGCTCTTTCAACATAGACTATCAAAGCGAACAGTCCAATAATCAAGCCTAAAATCAGGAAAAATTTGCCATAAGACAAAGAACCGTCTTTCGCTTGTGAGACCATCGCCCCAATACCTGTCGGCATATTTACGGAAATACCCGCAAAAATCAACATCGATATACCGTTACCGATACCGCGTTCCGTAATCTGCTCGCCGAGCCACATCATAAACATAGCACCAGTAGTCAAACCGATAGTGGTAATTAGAACAAACTGCGAAGCCGCAACCGTGTCTAATTTCATTCCGCCGTTCATCACCGCACGCGATATCGCTAAACCTTGCACAACAGAAACAAACAATGTCAGATAACGCGTATATTGCATTATCTTCTTCTGCCCAGAACTGCCCTGCTGCCGTAGTTCCTTCAAAGCTGGATACATATGTGTAACCAGCTGCATAATTATCGATGCACTGATATACGGTGCAACGCCCAATGCTAATAACGAAGCATTCGACAATGCACCGCCAGAAAACATATTGAACAATTGAAACAGCGAGCCAGAACCACCTTCGAACATATCCCGTATTTTTGCCAAATCCACACCTGGCACTGGAATATGCACACCGATACGGTAAATGATTAAGGAAATAATCAAAAACCACAAACGAGCAGTTAGTTCCTTGAACGGATTTGAAGCAGGCTGTGCCATAAGAGTTTTATTCCTCTACCTTACCGCCAGCAGCTTCAATTGCCGCTTTCGCACCTTTGCTTACCGAAATTCCTTTCAAAGTTACCGATTTAGAAATTTCACCTTGCAAATATACTTTTGCAGAAGTCGCCAAAATCGGAGCAATCCCAGCATCTTTCAGTGCTTGCAAATCAATAACTTGCACAGACAAAGCATTCAATTCTTGCAAACGCACACGAGCTGTATCAATACGCTTTTGACTACGGAAACCGCGTTTTGGCAAACGGCGTTGCAAAGGCATTTGTCCGCCTTCAAAACCAACTTTATGATAGCCACCAGAACGAGCTTTTTGACCTTTATGCCCCTTACCGCTAGTTTTACCTAAACCAGAACCAATACCGCGTCCTAAACGCTTCTTCGACTGATGAGAACCTTCGGCAGGTTTTAATGTATTCAAACGCATTTTCAAACCTCTTCGACTTTCAGCAAATATGCAACTTTGTTAATCATTCCTCGATTTTCAGGAGTATCGAGAACTTCACGAGACTGGTGCATTTTGCGCAAGCCCAAGCCTTTTACACACAATTTATGGTTTTCTAAACGACCGTTAAGGCTTTTTACCAGTGTAACTTTGATTTTCTTATCGGACATTAGCTAACACCTCTTCCAAAGATTTACCGCGTTTATCGGCAACTTCTTGTGCTGTATTCATTGATACTAAACCGTTAATCGTCGCACGAATTACATTGCCTGGATTACGAGTGCCGATACATTTTGCCAAGACATCTTTCACCCCGACAACTTCAAATACCGCACGCATCGCACCGCCAGCAATAATTCCTGTACCAGCAGAAGCAGGCTGTATGAATACTTTTGCCGCTCCGTGTGTGCCGATAACCGCATATTGCAAAGTATCATTATTCAAAGAAACGGTAACCAAACTCTTTTTAGCTTGTTCAATTGCTTTTTGAATTGCAACTGGAACTTCTTTCGCCTTACCGTATCCAAATCCGACACGACCTTTGCCATCACCAATAACTACCAAAGCAGCAAAAGCAAATTGCCGACCACCTTTAACAACTTTTGTAACCCGATTAACGGCAACTAATTTTTCTAAAAACTCGTTTTCTTGTTGGCGTTCTTTTTGTTGAGCCATAATAACCTCTTAAAATTGTAATCCAGCTTCACGCGCAGCTTCTGCCAACGCCTTCACACGACCGTGATACGGAAAACCGCTCCGATCAAACGCCACTTCTGCGATACCCAAAGATTTAGCCTTTTCGCCAATCAACTTACCGACTTTGCCAGCCGCTTCAATGTTACCTGTATATTTCAATCCTTGTTTTACCGCAGATTGCACAGTAGAAACCGTAGCCAACACACGATTTTCATCACCACCGCTAATCAGTTGTGCATAAATATGACGCGGGGTTTTATTAACAATCAAGCTCGCCTTACCAGATTCACGGATATTCAAACGAGTGCGTTTGCCACGACGAATACGGTTGATTTTTTTCTGATTCATCTTTTTACCCCGTTATTTTTTCTTGGTTTCTTTGATGATTACGCGTTCATCCGCATAGCGAACACCTTTACCTTTATAAGGTTCAGGCGGACGATAAGCACGAATCTTCGCCGCAACTTCACCGACCAACTGTTTATCATTACCTTTGATAAGGATTTCAGTTTGAGACGGAGTTTCAATAGCAATACCAGTAGGAACTGCAAATTCAATCGGATGCGAAAAACCAAGCGATAAATTCAATTTTGCACCTTGCGCCTGTGCTCTATAACCAACACCGACTAATTGCAACTTCTTCTCAAAACCAACGCTAACACCAATCATCATATTATTGACTAATGCACGCATCGTTCCTGTCATCATCCAGTGTTCAGCCGTTTCTTTAACTGGTTTAATCAATAAACGACCGTCATTTTCTTCAATAGTAGTAAAAGGGTGTAATTCTAATTTCAACTCGCCTTTTGCGCCTTTTGCGCTAACTTTTTGCTTATCAATCGAAATTTGAACACCTTTTGGAATTACAACAGGTTGCTTACCAATACGAGACATCTTTCCCCCTTATGCCACAAAGCAGATAACTTCGCCGCCAATACCATTCTTACGGGCTTGCAAATCACTCATTACACCCTTCGAAGTAGAAATTATGGCAACACCCAAGCCGCCTTGTACACGGGGCAACTCTTTGGCATTTTTAAAAATACGCAAACCAGGACGACTAACTCTTTGCAACAACTCAATAACTGGTTTGCCTTGATAGTATTTCAAACTAATAGTCAATTCTGGTTTAACATCAGACGAAACTTCAAAACCGAGAATATAGCCCTCTTCTTGCAAAACCTTTGCAATCGCAACTTTTTGCTTTGAAGATGGCATAGTTACTAATGAACGCCCAACACTTTGAGCATTGCGGATACGCGTGAGCATATCAGCAATAGGATCCATCATCATATAAAAATTACCTCTATTTCAGTATCAGAACTTAAAGTTCTTGGAACTTAAAGAATGCCAGTTGTTACCAACTAGCTTTTCTTACACCTGGAACTTCGCCACGCATAGCGAGTTCGCGCAATTTATTCCGAGAAAGCCCAAAACGACGATACACAGCATGCGGACGACCAGTAATCCGACAACGGCGTTGCAATCTCACAGGAGAAGCATCACGCGGTAGTTTGTGTAATTGTTCTTGTGCCGCCAAGCGTTCTTCATCAGAATATGAATCAATTTTGCGAATAATTTCTTTAAGTTTGGCGCGTTTTTCAGCATATTTTTCAACCATTTTAATACGCTTCAATTCGCGATTTACCATACTTTTTTTAGCCATTATTAACCTCTAAATGGAAAGCCGAAAGCGTCAAGCAATGCTTTTGCTTGCTCATCATTAGCCGCAGTGGTGGTAAAAGTAATATCCATACCGCGAATTGCATCAGTTTTTTCAAAATCAATTTCAGGGAAAATGATTTGCTCTTTAACACCAAAACTGTAATTTCCGCGACCGTCAAATGATTTTGCACTCAAACCACGAAAATCTCTTGTCCGCGGAATCGAAATGTTAATCAAACGATCTAAAAATTCATACATTTTGTCGCGACGCAAAGTTACTTTACAACCAATCGGCCAACCATCACGAATTTTGAAACCAGCAATAGATTTCTTCGATTTAGTGATAATCGGCTTTTGACCAGTGATTAAACTCAAATCACGAACGGCATTATCCATAATTTTTTTGTCCGCAACCGCTTCACCAACACCCATATTCAAAGTGATTTTTTGTAAGCGTGGAACCTGCATAATATTGCTCAAACCAAGCTTTTGTTGCAGAGCAGGAACAATTTCCTTTTTATAAATTTCTTCCAAACGGGACATATTCACCTCAAACTAACGCACCGTTAGATTTGAAATAACGGACTTTTTTACCGTCTTCAAACTTAAATCCAACACGATCGCCTTTGCCAGTTGCAGGATTGAACAACATTACATTGGAAATATGGATTGTTGCTTCTTTGCGAACAATTCCACCTTCAATGCCAAGTTGCGGATTTGGTTTAATGTGTTTTACAACCATATTCAATCCTTCAACCAAAACACGATCACCGTGAACCGCTAAAACTTTACCGCGTTTGCCTTTATTGTCAGCTTTACCAGCAATAACAATGACTTCATCGCCTTTTTTAATGCGTTTCATTGCAACTCCTTATAAAACTTCTGGCGCAAGTGAAACAATTTTCATAAATTTTTCACTACGCAACTCGCGGGCAATTGGTCCAAATACACGAGTCCCAATCGGTTCAAGTTTAGTATTTAATAATACCGCAGCATTACCGTCAAAACGCAGAACCGAACCGTCTGCACGACGAACACCTTTACGAGTACGGACAATCAAAGCGTTATAAACATCGCCTTTTTTCACCCTTCCACGCGGCATAGCTTCTTTCACGGAAACTTTAATAACATCGCCAATTCCCGCATAACGACGGTGCGAACCACCAAGCACTTTTATACATTGCAACTCACGCGCGCCGCTATTGTCGGCAACGGAGAGTCTTGATTGCATCTGAATCATTCTTACACCTTAATCTTTTGCTTTTTCGACAATTTCGACTAAACGCCAAGTTTTAGTTTTAGAAATCGGACGAGATTGCGCAATCAACACCGTATCGCCAATATTGCACTCATTGTTTTCATCATGAGCGTGGCATTTGAGTGTGCGCTTAATAAACTTTCCATACAAAGGGTGTTTTACTTTTCTTTCAACACGCACGGTAATAGTTTTGTCCGCTTTATTACTAGACACAATACCCTGCAATGTCCGTTGATTTTTTACTTCTTCACTCATTGTTACACCTTGACATTTTGTTGTCCGAGAAGCGTTTTGATACGGGCAATATCACGGCGCACTTGACGGATTTGGTGAGTTTTTTCCAACTGACCGCTAGCTTTTTGCAAACGCAATTTCAATTGGGTTTGTCTCAATTCGAGCAATTCTTTGCGTAAATCCTCAACGCTTTTGCCTTTCAAATCTTGCAAACTCATTACATCACCTTACGAGTTTCAAATACAGTTTGAACAGGAAGTTTAGCCGCTGCCAATTTCAAAGCTTCACGAGCTAATTCTTCGCTGATACCTTCCATTTCATAAAGCACGGTGCCTGGTTGAACTTTGGCTACCCAATATTCCACATTACCTTTACCTTTACCTTGACGAGTTTCCAAAGGTTTATTGGTTACAGGAACATCAGGGAAAATTCTAATCCAGACTTTACCGCCCCGTTTAATATGACGGTTAATTGCACGACGAGCCGCCTCAATTTGTCGAGCGGTAATGCGTCCGCGTGTCGTAGCTTTCAATCCGAATTCACCGAAACTAATTCTGTTACCAGATTGCGCCAAACCACGGTTGCGACCTTTATGTTGCTTTCTAAATTTGGTTCTTTTAGGTTGTAACATTTTTACTCACCTTTACTCTTGCTGCGCGATGGACGAGAACGGCCAGGACGACGCGGGCGTTTTTCCTCGTTGTCGTTATTAGTTTCAGCACGAACAGAAGTATTTTCACTACGGAAAATCCATACTTTTACGCCGATAACTCCGTAAGTTGTGTGTGCTTCTGCCAGACCATAATCAATGTCAGCACGAAGAGTATGAAGCGGCACACGACCTTCACGATACCATTCAGTGCGCGCAATTTCCGCACCATTCAAACGACCTGAAATCGCAACTTTAATTCCAGAAGCACCGAGACGCATAGTTGAAGCAACTGCTCTTTTCATTGCACGACGGAACATAACCCGTTTTTCAAGTTGTTGTGCAATTGATTCAGCCACTAAATAAGCGTCCAGCTCTGGCTTGCGAATTTCTTCGATATTGATTGAAGTCGGCACTCCAAGAATTTTGCCAGCTTCTGTTTTCAAAACTTCAATATCTTCGCCTTTTTTACCGATAACGATTCCTGGACGAGCCGTAAAAATCGTAATCTGCGCTCCATTGCGTGGGCGTTCAATTTGAATTTTGCTTACCGAAGCATGCGCTAATTTTTTACGGATATATTCCCGAACTTCGAAGTCTTTTTCCAAATAGTCAGCATAATTGCGACCTTCGGCATACCATTTTGATACCCAATCTTTTGAAACTCCCAAGCGGAAGCCGATAGGATGAACTTTTTGACCCATATTAAATTCCTGCTTAGTGTTCTTTTACGCGGATAAAAATATTGCTTGTGCGTTTCAAAATCCGTGTTCCACGACCTTTCGCACGCGCTGCAAAGCGTTTCATCGTAATACCTTCGCCGACTTGAATCTCCTCAACATAGAGTTCATCAATATCTGCACCGTTATTGTTTTCCGCATTTGAAATCGCTGAATTCAAAACTTTCAAAATAATGGCAGCAGCTTTTTTACGGCTAAACGACAAAATTTCAATCGCTTCATTTATGTGTTTACCGCGAATCTGATCAGCAACCAAACGAGCTTTCTGCGCAGAAATATGGACAGCATTTAATTTGGCAATAGATTCCATTTCAATCTCCCTTATTTCTTATCAGCAGCATGCCCGCGATAGTTACGAGTTGGAGCAAATTCACCTAATTTGTGTCCAATCATATCCTCGCTAATTAACACAGGAATATGTTGCTTACCGTTATGAATTGCAATGGTCAAACCAATCATTTCAGGAATAATCATCGAACGACGCGACCAAGTTTTAATCGGTTTTTTACTTTTATTGGCTACCGCTTCATCAACTTTTTTAGCCAAATGCAAATCAATGAAGAAGCCTTTTTTCAATGAACGAGCCATATATTAGCCTCTCTTCTTACGACGCTGAACAATAAGCTTGTCAGTACGTTTATTAGTTCTGGTTTTCTTACCCTTGGTCGGTTGTCCCCAAGGACTTACTGGATGACGACCACCTGATGTGCGACCTTCACCACCACCATGCGGGTGATCTACTGGGTTCATTACCACACCACGAACCGTCGGACGAATACCGCGCCAGCGTTTTGCACCTGCTTTACCAAGCGAACGCAAGCTATGCTCATGATTGCCAACTTCGCCGATAACCGCGCGACAATCACTTAAAACTTTACGACGCTCACCAGATTTCAAACGCAAGGTTACATACTTTCCTTCCCGAGCAACGACTTGCACCGAAACACCAGCACTACGAGCCAACTGCGCACCTTTACCAGGCTTCATTTCAATGCAATGCACTACCGCACCGACAGGAATATTACGCAAAGGCAAACAGTTACCGACTTTAATCGGAGCGTCATCACCACTACGAATTACCTCACCAACCGTAATATCACGAGGAGCAATAATGTATCTGCGTTCGCCATCAAGATATTTAATCAACGCAATAAATGCGGTGCGATTTGGATCGTATTCCAAGCGTTCAACGATACCGTCGATACCGTCTTTTTGCCGTTTGAAATCGATAATACGATATTTATGAGCATGACCGCCACCACGATGACGAACGGTAATGCGTCCTAAATTATTACGACCGCTACCACGATTTTGCTTTTGCACTAATGCCGCAAACGGCTTACCTTTATGCAATTCTGGACGAGTTACATCAACTACAAAACGCCGTCCAGCAGAAGTAGGTTTATGCTTAATAATTGCCATTGTCTATTCCTCAAACCTGCTGATCGGCAAGTAATTTTTCAATATCTACCGATTTATCAAGAGTTACATAGGCTTTCTTAAAATCCTTACGACGACCAAGACGAGCTCCAAAACGCTTAACTTTACCTTTCACATTCAGAGTATTTACCGCCGCAACTTTCACATCTAACAGAGTTTCAACCGCTTCACGAATATCATCTTTGGTAGCTCTGCGATCAACTCTAAAAACCAACTGTTTATTACCTGCAACGCGTTGCGACTTTTCAGTTACATGCGTTGCTTTAATAATCTGGGTTAAATATTCTTCTCTCATCATATTGATAACCACTCGCTTATTTTTTTCAAAGCCGCTTCATCAACAACTACTTGTTCGTGGCGCAGTAAAACTACGGGGTTAATCGATTCAACATCAATAACCGTAACTTTTGGAACATTGCGGGATGCAAGATAAAAATTAGTATCAACCTCACCAGCAATAAATAAAACACTTTCATTCAATTGATTTTGTGCTGCAAATTCCAAATATTTTTTAGTTTTCGCTTCCGCCAATGCTAACGAATTCAAGGCTACCAAACGATTTTGTCGATTTAATTCAGAAAAAATCGCCCGCAAAGCACCACGATACATCTTGCGATTTACTTTTTGCGAATAATCACGAGGTTTAGCCGCAAATGTAATACCACCAGTGCGCCACAAAGGAGAACGAATCGTTCCTGCCCGCGCACGACCAGTACCTTTTTGCTTCCATGGTTTTACCCCACCGCCAGAAACTTCAGAACGAGTTTTCTGCGCTTTGGTACCACTACGACCACCTGCTAAATATGAAACAACAATTTGATGAACCAAAGATTCATTAAATTCTGCCGCAAAAACACTATCTTCAACCGCAACCGAGCCAGAAGCATTCTTAAATTGAATATCCATACTGTCTCCTTACGCCTTAACCGACGGACGAATCATTACAAAACCGCCCTTACTTCCAGGAACTGCGCCTTTAAGCAAAATCAAATTGCGATCGTTATCAATTCTCGCAACTTCTAAATTTTGCACACTGCACATTTCATTACCCAAATGTCCAGCCATTTTTTTACCCTTAAAAACACGACCTGGGGTTTGGTTTTGACCAATTGAACCTGGAACACGGTGCGAAAGAGAATTACCGTGAGTTTGACGCTGCCCCTTAAAGTTATGCCGCTTAATCGTTCCCGCAAAACCTTTACCAATACTGCGAGCACGAACATCAACCCGTTGTCCTTCACTAAACAAAGACAACTCTACTTGCTTACCAACGGCATAAGAGCCAATTTCATCAGCTTCAACCCGAAATTCACGAGTTAAAAGCGCAACAGGAACACCAGCTTTCGCATAATGTCCAGCTTTGGCTTTCGGAATTGGATTTGCTTTACTCTGCTTACATTCACCTACACTCACCTGCACTGCGTTATAGCCGTCAGTATCAACGGTTTTAACTTGCGAGACGATGTTCGGCTTAACTTCAATAACGGTTACAGGAACAGCTGTACCGTCTTCCTTGAAGATACGGGTCATTCCTAATTTCTGACCCAATAAACCCATTGTCATAAATTTTCCTCAAAATCAAAAAGACGAGAGGAGGGCGGGAAAACCCTCTTCGTCTCATACTCAATAAACAAAGAACGCGTATCTTAACGCACTTCGATATTTACATCAACACCAGCAGCTAAATCTAACTTCATCAACGCATCTACCGTCTTTTCAGTAGGGTCGATAATGTCCATTAAGCGCTTATGCGTCCGCATCTCATATTGATCCCGCGCATCTTTATTAACATGCGGAGAAATCAATACGGTGTAAATTTCTTTCTTGACTGGCAAGGGAATAGGACCTTTGACCTGCGCCCCCGCCTTCTTCGCCGTTTCAACAATTTGCTTGGCAGAAAGATCAATCAAACGATGATCGTAAGATTTTAAACGAATGCGGATTTTTTGTTTGTTAGCCATAAAGCTGTCCGTCCATTACTCAACAATTTTCGAAACAACGCCAGCACCGACGGTTTTGCCGCCTTCACGAATCGCAAAGTGCAAACCTTCATCCATAGCAATAGCGTGAATCAATTGAACTTCCATCTTAATGTTGTCGCCTGGCATTACCATCTCAACACCTTCTGGCAAAATACATTCACCAGTTACATCAGTAGTGCGGAAGTAAAATTGCGGACGATAGCCCTTCAAAAACGGAGTATGACGACCACCCTCTTCCTTGCTCAATACATAAACTTCCGCTTCAAACTTGGTGTGCGGAGTAATCGTACCTGGTTTCGCAAGAACTTGACCGCGTTCAACATCTTCACGCTTGGTACCACGCAACAATACACCAATGTTATCACCAGCTTGTCCTTGATCCAACAACTTACGGAACATCTCAACGCCAGTACATGTAGTCTTCGCAGTTTCCTTCAAACCTACAATTTCTAACTCATCACCAACTTTTACAATACCGCGCTCAACACGACCAGTTACTACCGTACCACGACCAGAAATCGAAAATACATCTTCAATCGGCATCAAAAACGGCTTGTCAATATCACGAACTGGCTCTGGAATATGCGAATCCAACGCATCTACCAATTTAACAATCGAAGGAACACCAATATCACTTTGATCACCCTCCAACGCCTTCAACGCAGAACCTACAATAATCGGCGTATCATCACCAGGGAATTCGTATTTGTTCAACAAATCACGAACTTCCATCTCTACCAATTCTAATAACTCCGCATCATCAACCATATCCGCTTTGTTCAAATACACAACAATATACGGAACACCTACTTGACGCGCCAACAAAATATGCTCACGAGTTTGCGGCATCGGACCATCAGCAGCAGAACATACCAATATCGCTCCGTCCATCTGCGCCGCACCTGTAATCATATTCTTAACATAGTCAGCATGCCCTGGACAATCCACATGCGCATAGTGTCTCAACGGAGATTCATACTCAACATGCGCAGTAGATATCGTAATACCACGAGCTCTCTCCTCAGGAGCACCATCAATCTGATCATACGCAGAAAACTCTCCACCAAAACGATCAGCCCCAACCTTCGTCAATGCAGCCGTCAGCGTAGTCTTACCATGATC
>JAFUTP010000029.1 GCA_017484165.1 Cardiobacteriaceae bacterium
ATCCCCTTCATTTCAAAATGACACATCGTTATCTTCGCTTCGCCGTATTGAACATACTGTCTTTAAGTTTGTTGCTTCGTTTATTTTGAATTAGATTTCCGCGTGGGCAACAAGTTGCCCACCCTACGGCTAAAAAGACGGCGGCGGTTGTGAGTTGCCATCACTCGCAAGAGCGGTTTTGGTGAGCAAGGATGCCAACCCTACGGCTCAAAATGATTAAGTATTGTGATACTGCACTGCTATGCCGATTTTTTGGTAATTTTTATAGCGAATGCGTTGTTTTTGGACTTGTGCGCTGCCAGTTTGGAAAATTTCGAAAATTTTTTTGCAATTTCTTGGCAAATCGATATTTGTGTCATCGAGAGCAAAATTTATTAGCAAATCTGCTTCTTCTACATAAAACGGTTGGCAGGCAATAATCATTTTTGCGTTGTCCCGTTCTAAATTTTCCGCTGTGTCCAAAGCGTGCGGGAAGAAAAAATCTGCTTTGTAATTCCAGAGTGCTTCGTCGATATTTTTTGCCGCTAGCTCATTTGCGGTGATGGTGAATATTTTGTGAAAATTTTGTGCGTCGGCTTTTTCTGCGAGTGCGCAGAGGAGATTTAGGCTAGCGGCGGTATTTTTTGTTTCATAAAAGCGAACTAACACTTGTTGCTTGTCTGTCATTGTGATACATATGTCTTACAAAATCAGAGTGGCGAGACCGAGTAGCAGGAAAAATCCGACGGCATCGGTTACCGCGGTCAAAATTACCGAGCCCGCGAGGGCAGGGTCGATGCGTAATTTTTTGAGCAGTAGCGGAATACAAATTCCCGCGATTGCGGCGAAAAGTAAATTAGTCGCAATTGCCAGAAACACGATTAAAGCAAGTGGCACTTCCTTAAACCAAATTGCCGCGACGCAGGCGGTGATTGTTCCCCAAACTGCACCTTCAATCAGGCTAATTGCCATTTCGCGGATGAGTAGTGATTTTGCATTTGCGCCTTGAATTTGCCCGAGAGCAATCCCGCGAATTATCAAGGTGAGCGATTGCAATCCCGCGTTGCCAGCCATACTTGCCACAATCGGTGCGAGTGCCGCGAGCGCGACGGTTTTTTCAATTGTTGCACCGAAAGCGTTAATGACGGAGGCAGAAAGCAGAGCCGTCATAAGGTTTATTCCCAACCAAATCCCGCGTCCGAAAGCGGCTTGTTTGATTGGGGCGAAGGTATCGACATCTTCGTCCATACCAGCGGTTTGCATTAGAAGCCGTTCGTTGGTTTCTTGAATGTAGTCCATAACATCGTCGGAAGTTATCCGTCCGATGAGTTGTCCCTCGGAATTGACTACTGGGACGGTTACTAAATCGTGTTCGCGGAAAACCCGTGCAACTTCGCTACCTGGTGCGTTTGCGTCCAAAGATACGCATTGTGCTTTCATTAAATCCTGCATTGTGGCTTCAAAATCGGCGGTGATGATTTTGGTAAGCAGCACTTCGCCTTGTAGTTTGCCGTTGCGGTCGATGACGAATAATTTGTTGGTGATGGCTGGGAGTTCTTCCATACGGCGCAGATAGCGGATTACGGCTTCGGCGGTAGTGTCAGCGCGCACGGAAATCGGGTCGGTATTCATCATCCCGCCTGCGCTGTCTTCGTCGTATTTAAGAATTTTTCCGAGCCGCTCACGGCGGACTTTGTCGAATGAAGCGAGGAGTGAATAGGAAATATGGTCTGGCAAATCTTGCAGGAAATCGACGAGGTCGTCTTCGTCCATATTTTCTGCGATGTCGAGAATTTCGTTGATTGGCGTTTGATTGACAAGTTCGCTCAATACGCTTTCTGACAGGTGCGCAAGAACATCGCCGCCCTGCGCTTTATCAAGATTTTCCACAACTCTTCCCGTTCATTTGGCGGTAGCGATTCCAAAATCCGTGCGGTTTCAGCGGGATTGAAATCGCCCAAAATTTGGCGAATTTGCGCGCCTGCGTTTTGTTTTTGTTCAGTTGTTTCTGAATGGAGAAGTTCGCGGATGAGAGCGAGCGGAGAATTTAGATCTTCGCGCTGTTCAGTGGCATTGACTGTCAGTTCCATAAATTCTCCTTAATAAATTTTGTTTGAATGAAAGGTGGCGGCGGATTTTTTATTGGGCGCATCTAAATTTAGGGTTAGTTCTATTTTTATCCTCGTCATCCTGAGCGTAGCGAAGGATCTGCCGATAGAGGTTTTTCGCCTACGGCTCAAAATGACGAATTTTTAGAGATGCCCTATTTTTTATCCAAATGCTTGATTAAAGAATGCTTGAATGCGGCAGCATTATTTGCTGGACGATTGGCATTTTCTTCTGGTGCATCTTTTCCGAGCAATTGACAACTTTGCCGATGACCTAAATTGCAAGCTTTATGCAAAAATTTTTCCGCTTCGTCTTGACTGCTATCGGCTAGTAGTTCTTTTTTATGAAAAGTATAAATTGCGGCGCAAGATGCGGCGGTATTCAACTTACAAGCTTTTTCATGCAACACTCTTGCTTCTTCGATTAGTTGTTTTTTGTCAGTCTCTGCGGTGTTTTCATCATTTAAGCTGGAATAGTAAAGAGCGTATAAATTTTCTGCCGCTCTTTGGCAGGAATTTTTATCCTGTTCATCACATTTTTTTACATCCTCTTGGTTAATTTCTGTGATTTTATCTTTATATTCTGAATATATTTCCCGTAGTTTATTTGCCGAGCAAGATTGGTCGCCGAAGTGATTTTGCAGGCAATCGACATTTGCTTCATTGACTTTTTTTAATACCTCTCCTTTGGTATCTAATGGTTGCACTGGTTCGGCATTTTGGGAAAAAGTCAAGTTACTAAAAAAGATTATTGCGATAAGGATTGCAAATTTAACTGTTGTATTCATAAAATCACACTCTTTTTTGTTAAAAAATACACTGTTTTGCGTATTTTTATATAATTTGTTAAAAATATCGCTTAAAACCAGAAAAATAATGCCGCTTTTTGACTTGCGGCATATTTTTTCAAGGAAGATTTTTAGCCGAAGGAATTATTTAGAGTTTTCTTTCCACTTCCACTCTTTCATAGCATTCGATTTGGTCGCCTTCTTGCACATCGTTGTAATTTTTAACTCCCAAACCGCATTCAACTCCTGCTCGTACTTCCGTTACATCATCTTTGAAGCGGCGGAGGCTGTCGAGTTCTCCTTCGTAAATTACACGGTTATTGCGCAAGACGCGGATTGGATTTGAGCGTTTGAGCACACCTTCTTCCACCAAACATCCCGCAATTGAGCCGAATTTCGAATGTTTGAAGACGGATTTAACTTCGGCGATACCGATAATTTCTT
The DNA here is from genome assembly GCA_017484165.1 of Cardiobacteriaceae bacterium. Taxonomy (GTDB): domain Bacteria; phylum Pseudomonadota; class Gammaproteobacteria; order Cardiobacteriales; family Cardiobacteriaceae; genus RGIG9182. The sequence goes on from JAFUTP010000029.1 coordinate 3,320, forward strand.
CGCGGATTTCAGGTGAGAGTAAGCCTTGCATTGCGGCTTTTACATCGTCGATGGCTTCATAAATAATCGAGTAGTAGCGCAAATCAACGCCTTCGTTTTCGACTAATTTTTTCGCATTCGGCTCGGCACGGACATTAAACGCGATGATTGCCGCTTCCGATGCAATTGCCAGCTGCACATCGGATTCAGAAATTCCGCCGATGCCAGAGGAAATAATTTTGACCTGCACTTCATCGGTAGATAGCTTGATTAAGGAATCCGACAAAGCTTCGACCGAGCCCTGCACATCAGCTTTAATCATCAAATTAACGGTAGAAATTTCGTTTTCTTTAATGTTGCTGAATAGGTTGTCGAGTTTAGATTTTTGCTGTCTTGCGATTTTGATTTCTTTGAATTTGCCTTGACGGAAGTTGGCTGTTTCACGAGCTTTGCGTTCGTTTTCGACGATAACCGCATCGTCGCCAGCTTTTGGCGTTCCTGATAAACCTAAAACTTCCACAGGAGTTGATGGACCTGCTTCTTCGAGTTCGCGACCGTTTTCATCAAGCAGAGCGCGGATTTTGCCGAATTCCATACCAGCGAGCATTATTTCGCCTTTGCGCATAACTCCCGACTGCACCAAAATTGTTGCCACACTTCCTCTACCGCGGTCAAGGCGAGATTCGATAACCACACCTTTACCGATACCGTCAGACGGCGCGGTAAGTTCGAGCATTTCGGCTTGGATGAGAATTTTTTCGAGCAAATCGTCGATGCCGTCGCCGCTTTTTGCCGATACATAGGAAAACAGCACATCGCCGCCCCAATCTTCGGAAATTACGCCTTCTTGCGAAAGTTCGGATTTGACGCGGTCAGGGTCGGCATCAGGTTTATCCATCTTATTTACCGCCACAATCAGCGGAACATTGGCTGCTTTGGCGTGCTGAATTGCTTCTTTGGTTTGCGGCATCACGCCGTCATCCGCGGCGACAACCAGCACCACGATATCGGTAACATTCGCGCCCCGAGCCCGCATCGCGGTAAATGCGGCGTGCCCTGGGGTGTCTAAAAATGTGATTTGTCCGCGTTCGGTATTTACGCGATATGCACCGATATGTTGTGTGATACCGCCAGCTTCGCCAGCCACCACGCGTGATTTACGGATGTAGTCGAGTAGCGAAGTTTTACCGTGATCGACATGTCCCATAATCGTTACAACTGGTGCACGACTTGCAATCGAAGAAGTATTTTGCGTTGCCGCGGTCATTACTTCTTCTTCCAATTCGTTTTCTTTGAGCAGAACATATTTATGCCCCATCTCTTCGGCTACGAGTGCGGCGGTGTCTTGGTCGAGAAGTTGGTTGATAGTTACCATCTGACCGAGTTTCATAATGGTTTTAATTAGCTCGCCAGCTTTTACCGACATTTTTTCCGCTAAATCTTTCACCGTAATCGTTTCAGGAATGCGGACTTCGCGCGAAATCGGAGCAACTGGTTTTTCAAAATTACCGCCACGGCGCATATCTCGTTTGAGATTTTTATTTGCAGATTTTTTGCCGCCACGGTTTTGATTATTTCTTGCTCCGAAATTTCCTGAATCATCGCTACTTCTTCTGCCAGAGCGACCAGAGCCGTAACTTTCATCGTCTTCGAATTTGATGTGAAAACGGGTTTGCGCTTGGGTTTCATAATCTTCGCGGCGTTGTTCGTCGCGCAAAGCAGCTTGCCGATGACGATCGAGTTCTTCTCGTTCTTTGGCGGATTGTTTTTCGCGTTCGGCTTGTTTTTTGAGTTGTTCTTCGGCGTTTTTCTTGGCGTTTTCGTTTTCTTGTCGTTTGCGCTCGGCTTCTTGTTCGGCGAGTTTGGCAGCGGTTTTAGCCTTTGCTTCTTTGGCTTCTGCTTCTTCTTTTGCCTTTTTATTTTTTTGCGCTTCGAGTTTTTCTTTTTCTGCTACTTGCAGTTTTTGTTTTTCTTCTTTGGCTTGTTTTTTTGCTTCTTCGACTTCTTTTGCTTTTTGCCGTTCGATTGCTTCGTTTTCGCGTTGTGCGTTGCCTTGTTGCATTCGTTTTTGTGCGGCTAATTGCTTGGCAAGTTCAATCGGTGAGATTTTTTTCTCGGCTGGTTCTTCTTCTTTTTTATTGCGGTTGTTGGTTTTAGTTTTTTTCGCAGTGTTTTTTTCCGCCTTATCGCTTTTTTCTGCTTTATCCGCTTTATCGGTTTTTGTTTTTGCAGTCGTTTTTTTCTCCGCTGTATCTACTGATTTTTCATCGGCGTTTTTAGCCTTTGCGCTTTTAGTTTCTTTTTTCTCGCCAGCCGATTTTTTATCTACTTTTTCTTCCGTTGATTTTTTTTCGCCTGAATTGTTTTTCGCGCTCGCTTTGGGAGCTGGTTTGCCGCCGTTTTTGATAAATCCTGCGATTTTTAATTTTTGACGGACGCTGATTTCATCATCAGGAGTTTCAACTTTTACGCCAGCTTGCTGGGCATATTCGATGAGTTTTTCGGTTGTTACTTTCAATTGCTGTGCGACTTCGGATACTTTTGCCATTTTCTGCCTCCTATTTCTTATTGTCTAAACCAAGGTTCGCGAGCTTGCAAAATTATTTCTTTTGCCTGTTCTTCGTTGAGATTGCCGATTTTCATCAATTCATCAACGGACAGTTCCGCTAAATTTTCCCGAGTATTAACTTCTGCGGCGATGAGTTTTTCGGCGAGTTCGGCGGATAAATCGTCCAAATTAGCGACAGAGACTTGCATTTCATCGACGGTTTCTTCTTCTGCTTCGCTATCAAATGCTTGTTTGAGTAGGGCATTACTTGCTGCTTCAAGGATGGTGTCGGCGAGTTCTTCGGCGAATTTATCTTCATTTACCAACTCATCGCGGTCGGCATAAGCGATTTCTTCGATGTTTTCGTATCCCGCTTCAATGAGTTTGGCAGCGGTTTCCTGTTCGATTTCCAGAGCCTGCGCGAGATTTGCTTCTTTGGCGATTTGCGCTTCTTCTCGTTTCTTGCTGAATTCTTCTTCGCTTAAAACATTGATTGACCAGCCTGTAAGTTCGCTTGCCAGCCGCACATTCAAACCTTCTCGACCAACGGCTCTCCCTAATTTATCTTGCGGAACGGCTAAATCAATCGTTTTGTTATTACTTTCGATATGCGTATTGACAACTGGTGCAGGCGACATTGCGTTTTTGATGAAAACTTCTGGATCTTCGTCCCAGACCACAATATCGATTGTTTCGCCTGCGAGTTCGTTTTGCACTACGCCAATTCTTGCGCCCCGAATACCGATACATGCTCCGACTGGATCAGTTTTGGAATCAAGTGCTCGCACCGCGATTTTGGAACGCAATCCAGCTTCCCGCGCTGCCGCCATAATTTCTACCGCGCCAGACGATATTTCAGGCACTTCTTTACGGAAAAGGGCGATTAAAAATTCCGAAGAACTGCGCGACAGCTCCAATTGCGGCAATTTCATATCGGCATTGACTTTTTTGATTGCGCATAAAACTCTTTCGCCGTTTCTTAAATTTTCGCGGGCGATGCTGTCGCGGCGGTCGATTGTGCCTTCGATACCGTTGATATCAACAATAATTCTGCCGCGCTCTCTACGCAAAATTACTCCATACACCAGCTCGCCTTCGCGACCGCTAAACATATTGAAAACCTTGTTGCGTTCGGCTTCGCGCAATTTTTGAATGATGATGTTTTTGGCGTTTTGCGCGCTAATTCTGCCGAAATCTTCGTTTGGTAATTCCTCTTCATAAACATCTCCAATGCTTAATTTCGCATCAGGAAACTCAATTTCAGCCACGCATTCACGCATTTGAGTGGCAGGGTTTTCAAGAATTTCGTCGTCATCAACAATGTGCCAAATCCGCCAAGTTCTGTAATCGCCAGTGCGTTGGTCAATACGAACTTTTATTTCAACTTGTTCTTCGTGAAATCTTTTGCGCACGGCGGCAGCGAGAGCATCTTCGAGTGCGGTGAAAACCGCTTCGATATCTAATTCTTTTTCGTTGGATACAAGCTCCGCCATTGTTAGTAATTCTTTTGACATTGTTTATTCCTTAAAAATATTCTGAAAAACTCTTGAAATCAAAATTCTGGTTCAATTTGACAACGGTCAATATCGGAGAAATTTATGGATAGTTCCTGCCGTTCTTTGCCTGCTTTGGCATCTGGGAAAAATAAGGTGATTTCTCCTGTGGCGGTATTGACGCTTTGCAAAATTCCTGTGAATTTTCTTTGACGCTCAATTGGGAGACGGGTTCTTAATTTGATTTTCGCGCCTTGCATTTGCGCATATTGCTCAATCGTAAACAGCGGTCGGTCGAGCCCAGGAGAGGAAACTTCAAAGCTGTATGCGCTTTCGATGGGATTTTCAACATCAAGAATCGGATTGAGCCGTTCGGTGGCGAGAACAATTTCATCGAGAGTAATTCCGCCCTCTACACGGTCGAGATAAACGCGCAGCACGCTATTTACGCTATTGCGGTGAAACTCAATTCCCCACAAAATGAGATTCATATCTTCGATTGTGGGAGTAATGATTTCGCGGATTTTTTCTTCAATACTCACGAATATTTCCTTAAATTTGAACAACAAAAAACCCCCTGAAAAGGGGGCTTTTTCTAATAAACCGAATTTGGAAGCGGGGGCAGGATTTGAACCTACGACCTTCGGGTTATGAGCCCGACGAGCTACCAGACTGCTCCACCCCGCAATAGAAAAGGTGGCGATTATATGGGCAAAAAATCATTTGTCTAGATCGAGCGCGTTTTTGCGGTTTTTTTATTTAATCTTTAATTTTTTACGGCTAATAAAAGCGGTTTTTTATTGCATTTGGGTATATCTAAAAATTAAAAAATGCCTTTTTATATACGCCCATTTATCAATTTTTTACGGCAACAAAATGAACATAAACACGAACATAAAAGCGGACAGAAAAACGGAAATTTCCCGTATTGACCGTTGGGTAATAAAACTCGGAAGCTCGACGGTAACCGAACAGGGACGCGGTATAAATCCTGAAACATTGGCAAGTTGGGCACGACAAATTGGAGAGCTACAACGAGCTGGCAAGCAAATTATTTTGGTGAGCTCTGGTGCGGTAGCGATTGGAATTAAAACTCTTGGTTGGAGCGCGCGCCCGAAGGAATTACCGAATTTACAAACCGCAGCCGCAGTCGGACAAATGCAGCTGGCAAGCAGTTGGCAGCAGGCTTTTGCGCGGGAAAATATTGCGGTTGCGCAAATTCTTCTTACTCACGACGATGCCCGCGACCGCAGGCGTTATCTCAATATTCGTGCGACGCTACAAACCGCCTGCAATGCAGGAATTGTCCCTGTCATCAACGAAAACGATACCGTCTCCTTCGACGAAATTCGTTTCGGCGACAACGACAATCTCGGTGCGATGGTGGCAAATATCGTATCGGCTGGCGGTTACATCATTTTGACCGACCAGCGCGGCTTATTCGATAAAAATCCCCGTGAATTTCCTGATGCCAAGTTTCTTTCGCAAATTGCTGCTGACGATCCGCGTCTGCCCACAATGGCTGGTAAAACTGGTGGAATTCTCGGCTCTGGCGGTATGTATTCCAAAATTACCGCGGCGCAAAAAGCGGCTCGTTCTGGAACTCATACCTTGATTGCAAGCGGAGTTGAGGCGGAAATAATTAAAAAACTTACAGACGGTGAGGAAATCGGTTCTTGGTTAATTGCTCCTCGTGATGCGCAAACCGCTCGCAAACAGTGGCTCGGTAGCCAGTTGCAAATTAGCGGAAGATTGATATTGGACGACGGCGCGGTTGATGCTCTGATAAACCGTAACAGCAGCCTGTTGCCGATTGGAGTGAAAAAAGTTGAGGGCGAATTTATGCGCGGTGAATTGCTTGCCTGCGTTGATAAAAACGGTGAGGAAATAGCCCGCGGCTTGTCGAATTATGAAGCTTGCGACTGCCGCGACTTTGCAGGAAAACATTCCGCTGAACTTGCTGAACTACTCATTCACGGCGAAAACTTAATTCACCGCGATAACTTGGTGATAGTCAAATAATTATTGGGCATATCTAAAAAAATCGTCATTTTGAGCCGTAGGCGAAAAATCTCTATCGACAGTTCCTTCGCTGTGCTCAGGATGACGAGGGTAAAAATAGAACTGACCATAAATTTAGATAAGTCATCTTCTAATTTCGCCGCAACTTAAATACGACGGAAAAGTTTTAGAAAGTTTTAGAAAATTTCTAGCGAAAGGAAAGTCAAATGAAAACTTTTGAAAAATCCCACAAACTCGACAATGTTTGCTATGACATTCGCGGTCCAGTGCTTGATGAAGCACTGCGTTTGGAACGGCAGGGACACAAAATCATCAAATTAAACATCGGCAATCCCGCGCCGTTTGGTTTTGATACACCGTCGGAGATTGTTGAGGACATCATTTCCAATATCTCGCAAGCGCAGGGCTACTCGGAAAGTAAGGGGATTTTTGCCGCACGCAAGGCGGTAATGCATGAAACGCAAAAACTCGGAATGAAGGGCGTTACCGTCGATGACATCATCATCGGTAACGGTGTGTCAGAACTAATAATGATGGCGACGCAGGCATTGCTAAATAACGGTGATGAAGTGCTCATTCCGATGCCTGACTATCCGCTTTGGACGGCTTCGGTTTCACTCGGTGGCGGACGAGCTGTGCATTACCGTTGCGATGAAGATAACGATTGGAATCCAGACCTAGACGACATTCGCGCCAAAATCACGCCGCATACCAAAGCAATCGTCATCATCAATCCCAATAATCCAACTGGTGCGGTTTATTCCCGCCAAACTTTGCAAGAAATTGTTGATATCGCCGAACAAAACGGCTTGATTATTTTTTCCGACGAGATTTACAGCAAGATTACTTACGACGGCGCGGAGCATATTCCGACCGCGCTTTTGGTGAAAGATACGCTTTGTGTTTCGTTTAATGGACTTAGTAAGGCTTACCGCGCAACGGGTTTCCGTGCGGGCTGGATTGTGTTTTCAGGCGATGTTAATAGTGCGAAAAGTTATATCGAAGGTGTGGAAATGCTGGCTTCGATGCGCTTGTGTTCGAATGTTCCAGCGCAACTGGGAATTCAAACCGCACTCGGCGGCTATCAATCTATCAACGATTTAATCATCAGCGGCGGACGCTTGCACGATCAGCGCGATGCGATGTATCAAGGGATTAACGCAATTCCTGGGCTATCAATGATTAAACCGCAGGGCGCGATGTATGGCTTTGTAAAAATTGATATTGAGCGCTTCAATATTCACGATGACGAAAAATTCATCCTCGATTTGCTCCGCGCAGAACATATTTTGTTCGTCCATGGAACGGCATTTAACTGGGATAAGCCTGATCATTTTCGTGTGGTGTTCTTGCAGTATTGCCGACATATCCGTGAAGCTTGCGAAAAAATGGCAAGATTTTTGAGCAAATATCGGCAGGAGTAAGGAAAAATTGCTGCGAGGAAAAAATATTTCGCGAAAAATGCAAAAAGTATTTGACAAGCGAAAAATTACTTCTATAATGCGCGCCTCTTTTCCCTGATAGCTCAGTTGGTAGAGCAAGTGACTGTTAATCACTGGGTCGGTGGTTCGAGCCCGCCTCAGGGAGCCAAATTCAAAAACCTCCGTAAAAACGGAGGTTTTTTTATGTCTATTGCTTACTGCTGCTTTTCCTGTAAGCCGCTTTGCTTTTGTTAAGGGCGCATCTAAATTATGGTTAGTTCTATTTTTTTTACTTCGTCATCCTAAGTGTAGCGAAGAATCTGCCGAGATTTTTCGCCTACGGCTCAAAATGACGAAAGACACACCCTTAAATGATTTTGCTAAATAAAAAAGCCGCGATAAACACGCGGCTTTTTTTGAATTTGGTCGGCGAGACAGGATTTGAACCTGCGACCCCTTGCCCCCCAGGCAAATGCGCTACCAGACTGCGCTACACGCCGAAAGCGCGGCAATATACCAAAAAACTCTTTTGGGTGCATCTGAATTTAGGGTTATTTCTATTTTTTACCCCGTCATCCTGAACGAAGCGAAGGAACTGCTGGTAGAGATTTTTTGCCTACGGCTCAAAATGACGAATTTTTAGATACGCACTTTTGTTTTATTGCAAACAGTAATTTTTTGCTAATTTGCTTTGGCAACAGATGCTTGATGAGTAAAATATTGCTAGAAAGCTGTTTTTTTTTTTTTTTGTTTATTACGGAGAAAATAATGAAGAAATATTTACGGCCAAAAGCGGATTACAACTTTGCGGCAGTGCTTATATCCTCGTGCATTCTGGCTTTTTTTGCGTCTCTGATTGAAGTGCTGGATAAGCCCAAAGTAGATGACGCGAAATATCCAGCGGTTTGTTTTGGATTTTTGCTTGCTGCTTTGATTGTGTATTGGCGGGAGCTTTCCTACGATTACCGTGGCGGTAGAACTCGTGCCTTGCTGCGGATTTATGCTTTGATAGCACTTGCGGTTTTGTATGTTTCTCCACTTTTTGACGGTTTTGCCAATATTTTTTCAGTTCGTCTTTCGTTATTTATTGCTGCGGCTTTTTGTGTTTTCTTTTGTCTCAATATTTTTGATGAGTGCAAATATGGTCGAATGGCGGTGAATACCGCGTTTCACCGTGTTTATTCCTATTGGGGCAAAGCGGCTCTTTTTTACGGACTCTCTTTTTTGCTATCGGCAGCGGTTTTCGGGCTTGGTTTTGCGCTTTTGTATCTGATTGGTTTTAAGTTTTGGGATTTGCCTGATGCCCTAGTTGCTGCGGCGATGGGATTTTTTGCGGGTCTTAACTTGCTGATTTTTGAGTTATTAGATATTCAACCGAATGAACAGGGAATTAAATTATTTGCTTGGCTGCAAGCGGTTTTGCTCTTGTTTATCGGAATTTATTTATTTGCTTCGATATTTGTTGAGGTGGAAGAAATTAAATCTGGCATTCGTTTAACTGCGGCGACGGTATTGATTGCGCTCTTGCTGTTGGCTGGTAATCCGCAAATGAATAAGCTCAATTTATTTAGCATTTGTGCGGGATTTTTATTGCTCTTGATTAGCCTTTACGGCATTCTTGTGCGCATTGATGCGAGAGGCATCACGATGAACCGTATTTATTTTCTTTCCCTGTTGCTTGCGGTTTCTGTGCTTTACATTGCGTCGGCACTTGATTGGAAATTGCAGCAAGGCGGTAAAACTGGCAATTTTGCGGTTTTCGCAGTTTCCGTTTTTGCCGTTTGCGCGATATTTAATTGCTTGATGCCAGCGAAAAGTATTGAATTAGCCGCGATTTTGCGTAGTTATACGGTGGATTTTGCAGCGACTGATAGGGAATATATCTATTGGAAAGATAAGGAAAAATTGAAATATTTCGGTCGCGACGGTGAAGAAGTAGTGCGCAAAATTGCCCAGTTCCACGGTAAAGATGAAATTATTAAGCAATGGGGAGACGGTGAATATTTCTTCAAACTTGCGGATAAGTCCAAAGATGCAGAGGAGAAGAAAATCAAAGCGGCAAAAGCCAATATCGTCAAAATTCCTGCGGATTTAGCTTTATCTGATACGGTTTGGCAAAACTTCTATAAAGAAAGCAGATACTGCCTCCAACGCACTAAAAATCAAGCAGTCGCGATTGCAACGGATGCTGATGGCGACGGAAAAAGAGAATTACTGCTCGGCTGCTGGAATACTTCAACATATGCACTTGATTTTCTTTTTTATCCCGACCCTGAACGGACATATTCTGAAAATGTTGATGACATCAATTTTTCATCGGAAAGCGAATTCAGCGCTTGGTTGCATCGGGCGGAACGAACAGAAATAACCTACACCACACCGCCAATTTTTTACGACAACGCACATATCGCTGGCAAAAAAATTGAGCTCTCAACGGTAAAACACCCAGAGCCGAAAAAAATAGAGCCGAAGAGGTAAGCGGTGAAGAGGTAAGCGGTAAAAAAGAGTAGGGCGGATAAAAGCACTACTCTTTTTTTTGGGCATCTCTAAAAATTCGTCATTTTGAGCCGCAGGCGAAAAATCTCTATCGGCAGATCCTTCGCTGCGTTCAGGATGACAAGGGTAAAAATAGAACCAACTATAAATTTAGATGCGCCCTTTTGTCATATTTTTGTATGCGTTTGACGGTCAGAATAAATACAAGAAAATCCTGTTATCTGTAATTAGCGATACTTAAACATTCAAAATCAAAAGCAATAGACCAACAGGAGTTTTTATGTCATTCGAGCGCAAAAAAATAGTTTTACCTTGTGCGAAGGGAAGCGAGCAAGTTGTTGAGCAGGAAGCGATTTCTCTCGGGCTTGAAGATGTAAAAATTTCTGATGCGGTGGTTGTTGGTTACGGTGATTTGATTTGTCTTTATCGGATTTGTCTTTGGTCGCGAGTGGCAAGCCGTGTGCTTTTGGTTTTGACCGAAGGCGAAGTGCAAAAGCCCGAAGATTTATATGCGCTTACCAGCGAGATTGCTTGGGAAGACCATCTTTCGCATTTGAATACTTTTGCGGTGCGGTTTAACGGATTAGGTGCGGGGATAAATAACAGCCAATTTGGAGCACTGCGGATTAAAGATGCCATCGTTGATCGCATTCGTTCCAAAATCGGCAAACGACCAGATGTTGCGCCGAAAAATCCTGATTTATTGATTTACGGGCATTTGCGTAAGGGCAAACTCACGCTTTGTTTGGATATTTCTGGCGGTAAATTGCATAAACGCGGTTACCGTATTTCACAAGGCGATGCGCCGCTTAAAGAAACTCTGGCAGCTTTATTGCTTTACCGCAGCGGCTGGCATTTGGAAAATAAAAATTTCGTTATCGACCCGATGTGCGGTTCGGGCACGCTTTTGATTGAAGCATTGATGATGGCGGCGGATATTGCTCCTGCGATAAACCGTCGTCATTTCGGTTTTTCGGCTTGGGGATTGCATCATCCGCGAGTGTGGAAAGCTTTGATTGATGAGGCTTATGAACGGCAAGCACGGGGATTAGAACAACTTTATTGCCAAGCCATCGGCTTTGATAACAATCCCAAAATGATTGCAATTGCCAAGGAAAATTTTGCTTCTGCGGGATTAGACGGGCATTGCAAGTTAGAAATCCGTGATGTATCTGAATTTTTTTACCGCGACTATTACGGCGAAAGCGGCTTGATTATTTCTAATCCGCCATACGGTGAGCGTATTGGCACGGTATCGCAACTTGCCGAAGCTTATGGCGCTCTCGGTGCGGCTTTCAAAACATTTCCTGCAAGCTGGAATATGACCTTGATTGCTAATCAAGATGCCTTTTTGAAAAGATTAAAACTCCGCTGCCACAAGCAATATCGCGCATTTAACGGTGCGATTGAGGCAAAAATTGTGCTTTATTCGCGTGCAAGACAAATAGAAGATACGGCTATGCCGCTAGCGAAGGTGCAGGAATTGTCTTTATCAGCGGAGATGTTTGCTAATCGTCTGCGCAAAAATGCTCAAAAAATTGCAAGCTTTGCTGCCAAAATTCCGACAAATGCCTATCGTTTGTATGACCGTGATTTGCCTGAATATGCGGTATCGGTTGATTATTACGATGGAAATGTTTTGGTATCGGAATACGCGCCGCCGAAGGAAATTCCGCCAGCCAAAGCCGAACAACGCTTGTTAGATGTTTTGCAGGCGATACCGAAAGCTTTGAATATTCCGAGTAAAAATTTGACCGTGCGCCGCAGAGTTCGTCAGTCAGGCAAGCAGCAATATCAACGCTTGGCATCAACTTCGCGTGAGCAGGAAATTATTGAAGGTAAAGCGCGCTACTTGGTGAATTTGCACGATTATTTGGATACGGGAGTTTTTCTCGACCACCGCCCTATGCGCCAGAGAATTTTTCGTGAGGCGGCGGATAAAACATTTTTGAATTTGTTTTGCTATACGGCAACCGCGACGGTGCAAGCGGCTTTGGGCGGCGCACTTTGGAGCACTTCGGTTGATTTATCCTCAAATTATTTGGATTGGGCAGCGCGCAATTTTGAATTAAACGGACTTTCTGACCGTCATCGCCTAATTCGTGCTGATGTGATGCAGTGGCTGTTTAACGGTGATAGCCGTTTTGATTTGATTTTTTGCGATCCGCCAACTTTTTCTAATACCAAAAAACGCTCTCGGGTTTTTGAAGTGCAAGCTGCTCACACAGAACTGATTATGGCTTGTATGCGCCGCTTAAATCCGAACGGCACTCTGTATTTTTCTAATAATTTCCGTGATTTTGAAATGAACGGCAATTTGGCAGACGCTTTTGATATCGAAGAAATTTCCTCGCAAACGATTGATTTAGATTTTTCCCGCAATCCGAAAATTCACCGCGTTTGGAAAATTAAACACGGTCTTACGGAAAATTAGTGCTGTTTAGAAAAAAATGCTTGTGCAATAAAACGGACGGAATAACAACCGTCCGTTTTTTATGTAAAGGGTGTATTTAAAAATTCGTCATTTTGAGCCGTAGGCGAAAAATCTTTATCGGAAGATCCTTCGCTGCGCTCAAGATGACGAGGTAAAAAATAGAACTACACTAAATTTAGATACGCCTTATGGTATTAAAAATTTAATAATTTTTCATATAATTTTGTTGCTTTAAGGTAAGCAAACTATTTATTAGTTAATTTATTTATTTCATTATGAGGAATCAAACTATGGCAGTTACTTCTTTTTTTATGCCTGTAACCAACTTAATCGGCTCTGGTGCATTAGCTGACGGTGTAGCACAAATTGCAAGATTAGGTTTCAAAAAGGCTTTAATTGTTACCGACGGATTTTTGGCTACTGCGGAATTCGGTGCCCCTTTGGTGGCAAAAAAACTCAAAGAAGCAGGCATTGAAGCGGCGATTTTTGGTGGTGCTCAACCCAATCCGACGGTTGGAAATGTCAATGCAGGTCTTGCGGAATTAAAAAATTCTGGCGCGGATTTCATAATTTCTCTCGGTGGTGGTTCTTCGCATGACTGTGCCAAAGGCGTGGCATTGGTAGCCGCTAACGGCGGTAAAATCGAAGATTATGAAGGTTTGGATAAATCCAACAAACCGCAAATGACTTTGGTTGCCATTAACACCACCGCTGGAACGGCTTCGGAAATGACCCGTTTCACGATTATTACCGACGAAACTCGTCATGTGAAAATGGCAATTGTCGATAAACATGTAACGCCAACTTTGTCTATCAATGATTCTGATTTAATGATGGGAATGCCAGCAGGACTTACCGCGGCAACGGGGATGGATGCTTTAACTCACGCAATTGAAGCTTATGTTTCTACTATCGCTACTCCAATTACCGATACCTGTGCGGTAAAAGCAATCGAACTTATCGCGAAATATTTACCGACTGCGGTTAAAGACGGTAAAAATGTTGAAGCACGCGAACAAATGGCATACGCACAATTCTTGGCTGGTATGGCGTTTAACAATGCGTCTTTGGGTTATGTGCATGCAATGGCTCACCAGTTGGGCGGTTTCTACGACTTGCCACACGGCGTATGTAACGCTTTACTGTTGCCACATGTGGAAAAATTCAATCAAGGCGATGCCAAAGCCAAAGCTCGTTTGGACGAAGTAGGCAAATTGTTATCGGCAAACAATGCTAATTTAACTGGCGATGTGATTACCGCTATCAAAAAATTAGCCGATATTGTAGGCATTCCAAAATCTTTGGAAGAATTGGGCGTAAAACGCGAAGACTTCGACACTTTGGCAACCAACGCCTTGAAAGATGTTTGCGGTTTAACTAACCCCATTCAAGCCACCAAAGAACAAATCATCGGCATTTTCGCCGAAGCTTTTGGTCCGAGAAGTTAAGGAAAATCTTGTTTTATGTAAAAAATCCGTCCTTGGGGCGGATTTTTTATTGGATATGTCAATTTGTAATAAATAAGACAAATTTAAGGAGACAAAAGTTTCCAAGTCTTTCAGGTGAAGATGATAGTTTAGAGTTTGAGGTAAGATCTGGTTTTATGCCGAAAAAATAAGGATAAGTTCAGTTGTAACACAATACGCTGTTAAAAATATTACAACTTGTTACAAAGACAAACCGCTTAAAAAAATAAGCGGTTTTTTATTTCTGGCGGTAAAGAAGTTGGGGATTTTTTTTGACAAGTTTTGTCGTAAAAATTCGACAATTTTTGTCAAAAGGCTTTGGGGAACTTACAATTGCGCGGCAATTTTTGCGGATTTGACCGCAATTTTTTTGTTTTTTAATCAAAGAGGCTTTTATGTCCGACTACAAAAAGACCAAGTCCGAATCTGGAATTTCAGGCGGCAACGCTGCTTACATTGAAGAGTTATACGAAGATTTTCTTGCAGACCCTAGTTCAGTTAGCGAAAACTGGCAGAAATATTTTTCACAAATCAAGGGAAACAGCGAAGAAAAATCCCGTCTTGAAGTGCAAGAACGCTTTGCCGAACTTGCAAAACTTCCTCCAACTGCATTTTCTAGCGGTGGCGGTTTAGGTGAAAAACAATTAGCCGTTCTGCAACTCATTTATAACTACCGCCAACGCGGTCATCGCCACGCCAATATTGATCCTGCAAAAATTCGTGTGCGTCGCGAACTCCCAGAATTAACCCTACAAGGTGTCGGTTTATCAGATGCCGATAAAAATAGTGAGTTTTCGGTGATGGGTGCATTCGGTCAGGAAAAAATGCAGCTTGGCGAATTGCATAAAAAATTGGAAGAGACATATAGCGGCTCAATCGGTTTGGAATATGGTCATTTGTGGGAATTAGAAGAAATCGAATGGCTTACCGAACGCTTTGAAAAAGGTGTGAATTACAAAGTAAGCAAAGATGAGCAAAAACAACTCCTGCGCGAACTTGTGGCTGCCGACGGTTTGGAAAAATATTTGCATAAACGCTATGTCGGACAAAAACGCTTTTCGCTGGAAGGTGGCGACGGTTTAATTCCGATGTTGAATGCGATGGTTAGAGAATTAGCCAAAGTTGGAACGGAAGAAATCTGTATCGGTATGGCTCACCGCGGACGCTTGAATGTTTTGATAAATATTCTCGGGAAGCGTCCGCAATTGTTATTTGATGAATTCGACGGCAAACTCGAACCGACTAAAAATATGAGTGGCGATGTCAAATACCATATGGGCTTTTCGTCATTTATTGAATTAAACGGTCAAAAAATTGATTTATCGATGACATATAACCCATCGCATTTGGAATTTGTAAATGCGGTTACTTTGGGCACAACACGGGCACGGCTAGAACGCCGCCGTATGGAAGCTGGCGAAGATGAGAGTATTTTGTCGGTTTCGCATAAAGCGACACCGATAATGATTCACGGTGATGCTGCTTTGACAGGGCAGGGCGTTAATCAGGAAGTTTTGCAATTGTCGCAATTGCGTAATTATCAAGTCGGCGGCTCATTGCATATCGTTATCAACAACCAAATTGGTTTCACAACTTCAAATCTGTTGGACGCTCGCTCTTCTATGTATTGCACCGATATTGCAAAAGCGATACAAGTGCCGATTTTGCACTGTAACGGCGACGATCCCGAAGCACTCAAATTCGCAGCCGAAATTGCGGTTGAATATCTCCATAAATTCCAAAAAGACATCTTCATTGACCTCGTTTGTTACCGCCGTCTCGGACATAACGAAGCCGACGAACCAGCCGCAACGCAACCGCAGATGTACACCAAAATCCGTGCTCATGATGTTCCAGCCAATGTTTATGCCGATAAATTGCTGGCAGCTGGTGTTATTGAAGAAGGTGAGTATCAACGCTATCAAGATGAATACCGCGTGCGGCTCGAAAGCGGTGAGCGCGTTGCCGAAGCAGGGGAAATTACGGGGATTGGTGATTTTCTGGCATCGGAATGGAAAAAACTCGCGGTTGTTGATTGGGATAAAAAAGTCGATACAACTTTCCCAGAAGCGCGCCTTGCCGAACTCGGTCAAAAAGCTTTCAACTATCCAGATGATTTCACTCCCCACCCGATTGTTAAGCGCACACTCGAAGCACGCCGTGCGATGAGTAAAGGTGAGCAATTGCTCGATTGGGGTGCGGCAGAAAATCTAGCTTATGCCTCACTTCTTGACCAAGGTTATTCGGTGCGGGTTTCTGGTGAAGATTGCGGACGCGGCACATTTTCACACCGCCACGCAATGATTCACGATCAAAAAACTGGCGATAGCTATTTACCGTTGCAGCATTTGCATAAAGGTCAGCCGTCAATTCGAGTGATTGATAGTTTGCTGTCAGAAACTGGGGTTTTAGGTTTTGAATACGGTTATTCCATTGCTGAACCGCGGGGATTAGTTATTTGGGAAGCGCAATTCGGTGATTTTGCCAATGTTGCGCAAGTAATCATTGACCAATTTATTGCTTCTGGCGAAACCAAATGGGGACGGTATAGCGGTTTGGTAATGCTGCTTCCGCACGGTTATGAGGGTCAAGGTCCAGAGCATTCATCGGCACGGTTAGAAAGATATTTACAACTTTCCGCTTGCAATAACTGGCAAGTTTGTGTGCCGAGCACGCCAAGTCAAGTTTTCCATATGCTGCGTCGTCAAGTGTTGCGCACATTCCGCAAGCCGTTGGTAGTTATGTCGCCGAAGTCTTTGTTACGGCATAAATTAGCGGTAAGCAGTATTTCTGAATTGGCAAATGGTGCATTCCGTGAGGTTCTCGATGAAATCGATACTCTGGATAAAAAAGCGGTTAAACGGATTATTTTCTGCGCGGGCAAGGTTTATTACGACTTGCTAGAAAAACGACGTGAAGCGGGAATTAAAGATATTGCGATTGTGCGTATTGAGCAGCTTTATCCGCTGCCGCAAAAATTGCTGCGTGAAGTTATCGCGACTTATTCAACGAATGCCGAACTGATTTGGTGTCAAGAAGAGCCGCACAATCAAGGTGCTTGGAATTACTTAATCGAACCGTTGCAAGAAGCATCTGGTCGCCGAGTCTCCTGTGTAAGTCGTCCTGAATCGGCATCTACCGCCGCAGGATATGCAAAAGTTCATTCCGCCGAACAAATTGCTTTGGTAAAACAAGCTTTGGGTTTGGCTTAATTCTTTCGAGTTAATCATTAGAGGTAAGTCTGAAATGACAATCGAAGTAAAAGTTCCGCAACTTCCAGAATCAGTTGCTGATGCGACGCTAGTTAATTGGCATAAAAAAGTCGGGGACTATGTCGCCGAAGGTGAAAATCTCGTCGATTTAGAAACCGACAAAGTGGTTTTAGAAGTTCCTGCACCAGTCGGCGGAATTCTGAAAGAAATTAAACAGCAAGACGGCTCAACCGTAACCGCGGATGTAGTGGTTGCGATTATGGAAGCACAAGCTGCACCTGCACAAGCTCCCGCGCAAGCGCAAGCGGCTTCTGCTCCTGCACCACAAGCAGCTCCTGCACCAGCGGCGGCATCTGCACCAGCTGCTAATGTCGCATCATCACCGTCAGCTAGAAAATTAGCGGCTGAAAACGGCGTGGCAATTGCGGAAGTAGCTGGTTCTGGCAGAGCAGGAAGAGTGAGTAAGCAAGATGTTGCGGCGCATATTTCCGCTGGCGGCAGCCGTCATGAAGAACGCGTTCCGATGACCCGTCTGCGCAAACGCATTGCCGAACGCTTGTTAGATGCAAAAAACACTACCGCAATGCTCACCACTTTCAACGAAGTCGATATGAAAGCGGTTATGGATTTGCGTAAAAAACATCAGGACGCATTTGTTGATAAACACGACATCAAACTCGGCTTTATGAGCTTCTTCGTTCGTGCAGCGGTTGCGGCTCTGAAAGAATGGCCAGCGGTAAATGCGGCGATTGACGGTGAGGATTTGGTGTATCACAATTACCAAGACATCGGTATTGCGGTTTCCAGCCCACGCGGTTTGGTTGTGCCGATTTTGCGTAATGCGGAAAATATGGGCTTTGCCGAAATTGAAGGTGCAATCAAAGATTTTGCGGTTAAGGCGAAAAATAGCACTCTTTCAATCGAAGAAATGACAGGCGGCACCTTCACCATCACCAACGGTGGAACTTTCGGTTCGATGCTTTCTACTCCGATTTTGAATCCACCGCAAAGCGCGATTTTGGGAATGCACAATATTGTTGAACGCCCAGTTGTGGTTAATGGTGAAATTGTGATTCGTCCGATTATGTATTTGGCACTTTCATATGACCACCGCATTATCGATGGTCGGGAAGCAGTCGGCTTTTTGGTTAGCATCAAAAAAGCAATCGAAGATCCAACTCGTCTGCTTTTCAATATTTAATAAATCATTGATTTATAAAAAATCCATCGCTTTCGGCGGTGGATTTTTTTTATTCGCTGTTTTATAAGTGATGATAAGATTGATTATCAAATAGAAATAATCATATTTATGGAAGAAATAAAAAAGCAAGGAAAATTAGCACCGCATAACTTTATTGAATATGAGTTAATGCTTGCGGGTAAAAAAGATATTGCTTATTTCTGCTGTGAGTTAGATCACCCCGGCATTGATGAAAGATTTTCGTGCATACCAGAAAAAGACGGTATTTTTCGTTTGAAAGCCGAACACGATCTTCTTATGGATACGAATATTTTTTATCGTCAGGGCAAAAAAGATAAAGCAATGTGTTTTTTGCGGATATTAGAAGCAAGCGTTTTGCTCTATCACACAGAACCGAAATGCAGACGGAATTTGGAAGTGATTACGGGAATTTTGCTCGGCTATACGCTCCTAGATGTCGAAGTTTTTCTGGAACATTCAAAATTTTGTGAAGGTTATGAAGATTTGCCGAGTGGGATAAAAGGCAAATTAAATCCGCATCAGGGTATTGAATATGACTTAATGAAAAAAGCCCAAAAAGATGTCGCTTATTTTTACGCTGATGAATTAGATACGCGGTTTTTATCGCTTGCAAAGGAAGATGAAATTTATAAATTAGAGCGCAAATCTGCGATTTTTGAAGAGCCCATCCATATTTTCTACCGCAAAGATAAAGAACAACAAGCTCTTGCTTTATTTCTCTTGCTTGAAGCCTTGAAATATAATCGCGAGAATATTTGTTTTCGGGAATTTGAAATGCTTATCGGAAAACTACTCGGTTATTCAATTGAAGATGTGGAAGTTTATTTACAAGCTCGTCCTATTGCTTGAAATAAAACTTTTAGTGAATATATGTTTGTTAAATTATTCCAAATTATTTATCCTTGACTGCAAAAAAACGCCAGCAATTTGCTGACGATTTTTCGTATAAACATAAGTGCGCATCTAAATTTAGGGTTAGTTCTATTTTCTACCCTCGTCATCTTGAGCGCAGCGAAGGATCTGTCGATAGAGATTTTTCGCCTACGGCTCAAAATGACGATTTTTTAGATATGCCCATAAAAACACTTACTTCATAAACTTACTTGCCAAAGCGGCTAAATCCTTCATATCCAAACCGTCGGACAAATCGAAACCGTCGGCTTCATTCGCGATGCCGTTGGGAGTTAAGCTATTGATGATATTCGGTAAATGTTGTGCGAGCAGGGCGGATGCTTGGTTATCATCTATGCCTGCGTGATTAGCGGCTTGGCTGAGTAAATCCGCCCCCAAAGCGTTTGCCATTGCCTCTGCGCTAACGGATTGATTATTGCCGTTGCCAATCCAAGATGCCAAAGCAGCAGCTAAACCGCCTGCCTGCAATTTTTGGAATAATCCAGCCATACCGCCTAATTGCTTGATTAAGCTTTGCAATAATTTCATTGTTAAAGCGTTATTTTTACCGCCTAAAAGTTGCCCAGCCACTTGACCGAGCACGCTATCTAACATACCCATTGTTTGTATTCCTTTATTTGTTTTATAAAAAGAAGATAATATATTACTTGATGTGTATTACAGCACTGTCAATAATTTGATATACTCGTAAGTTCTTCATAAAACATCGTATATAGGAGAGTGTAATGCGTTTCCCCCCCCCTCTGTGTTTCAATGTAAAAAAAAATCCAGATAGTTGTCATACAAATCTTCAAAAAAATCCTCAATCTAAATCAAGGGCGCATCCAAATTCAGAGTTGGTTTTATTTTACCATCGTCATCCTGAGCGCAGCGAAGGATCTGCGGATAAAGATTTTTCGCCTACGGCTCAAAATGACGAATTTTTAGACACGCCCTCAAATAATTCATCAAAAGGAAACTCCAATATGACAAACAAATACAACCGTAAATTGCCATTATCTTCCATTATTTCTAAAACCGTTTTTGCTGCTAGTGCGATTAGTGCTGGAATTTGTAGCACAAATGCTGTTGCTGATAATTTTACCGTTACTTCTAGTAGCAGTTTTACTAATACAACTAAAGACAAAAGTCTTACATATAAAGACAATTTCTTCCGTCCTGGTAATCATTCCGAATATGAAGGTAGCGCAGGTTTTTTTGATGCACAAGGTGCGACAGAGGCAGTGAACATTGTTACGGGTGTGAATGCTGGAAATGTATATAACAATGCAAAAGTGCAATTGGGCGGTGAAGATGACACCACCAATCTGAAGAATATGCTGACCTCGATTGATGTTATTGACCAAACTAACAAACTACGAAAACAAAATAATTTGAGTGAATTAAAAATCACCGATAAAGCGATGGCTGTTGCACAAGTTTCTACTGATTGGGCGAGATATAAAACAGCTCATAGCGGTTTTGCAGGACAAAATGGTTTTGCGGAAAATTTATCTTGGAGTTTTAGTGTCAGAGGCGCGGTAGGTGAAATTGGGGATGAAAATATACCAAATTCAGACCTAACGCAACTTGCTACCATTAACGGTATTCCCACTTATATTCCTGCTGAAGGTAGTGGTAGTTGGTATGGTGAAAAAGTTTGTGTTGATAGCCCGACGAGTCAAGCTTGCAATAAGCGTTATGGTGGTGAAACTGGGCATTATAGGAATCTTCTAGCATCGAATCAAATAGCGGGGGCGGCCGTAGGAACATCCTACACTGGTTATGGCACACAAACATATGGTGGGGTGTATGGAGGTGCTGGCGATGCAACTACTTACACTGTTGAGGAATACAAGGCATTACTTGAAGCTTATATTGAAAACGATGGCTGGTCATTTTATAACTCCGACAACACGGTTGATATTAGCAATAATTTGGGAGCGGATAGCAAAGTAGCTGGCGGTTATGCAAATTCAGGGTTAAATGCTACTGGTAATACAGTTAATATTCAAAGTAATGCAAATGCAGGGACAGTGTATGGCGGTTATGCGTTTGCGAATAACACCGATGGAAACACGGTTAATCTCGCGGGCGGCACGGTAGGCACGATTTACGGCGGTTATGCTGAAAATAATGCTGGTAGCCATAAAAATACGATAAACATCAAAAGCGGTAGTGCAGATGCGATTTATTTAGGTAACGCTGCGACGGTTTCAGGCACGGTCAATTATCTCGGTGGCACGGTAGGCGAACTCAAAGCTCTGCAAGGTAACGGCACGGTACGAGATGCGGTTATGAATTTTGGCGCGGAAGGGAAAGACGAAAATTTAAGCCGCACCCCGATGAATACGCTTAAAGTCGGCAAACTCGGCGGCTTCAATCAATACAACTTCTACCTCCCATCCAACATTAAAAACGGCGATACGGCGGTGCAAGTTACTGGTGATGAAGCGGTTAATTTGTCTGGTGCGAGTGTTAATGCGTATATACATAGTGACACAAATATGAACGCTGGTGATGCGGTGCATTTGCTAGCAACGAATGCTGGTGTTACAGATGATTACGCAAGTGCTACGGTGTATAAAGGTTTAACCCAAACAGACGAGGCGGCAATTGCGCTGGCGGGCAATAATCTGGATTTGACTTGGAAGACCGCAGCAGAGCAGGGTGGAGATAATCCGCCAGAAGACGAAAAACCAGAGGATAAACCGCCAGTTGTAACGCCAGTCAAACCGCAAACACCGACTTTGACGGCATCTAACGGCAAATTTACTGGCACGACAAGTCCGCTTGCTACGG
>JAFUTP010000030.1 GCA_017484165.1 Cardiobacteriaceae bacterium
AATTTACTAGTTTGAAGCACATTACCGTTCAATTTTGCTAAAATTTCTAGTGTTTTTTCCTTAAATTTAATGTCATAAGCCATAAATAAATACTCCAAATTAGCTGAAAAAATTATTGTAACATATTTTGTTACTTTGATGTGAAATGACTATAACAATCGTAGATGCAAATGAGGATCGCCTGTCGGTGCAACCGACAAAAAAATACCTCTCCGAAGAGAGGTGAATGGTCTCCAAGAAAAATTATGTGATTACTGCATATTGCTGTATTGATTTTTCGTTTGAGATTTGTGGATGGTTTGCTGTTTGTTTTTTTTAATCTGCGAGCATTTTAAGCGATGGCTTCTTTGCAGCTGGCAACTATTTTTTCGATTGTGATTTCATATTTTTCAAATAGTTTTGCTGCGGGAGCGGAAGAGCCGAAAGTATCGATACCGACAACTTTTCCGCTAAAACCGACGATACCGCGCCAAAATGCTGTGCTTCCTGCTTCAATTGCAATTCGCGGTAAGTTGTCTGGTAGCACTTCTTTTTGATAGTTTTTATCTTGTTGGCTGAAAACTTCCCAGCAAGGCATTGAGACGACTTTTACCGCGATATTTTCTGCGGCTAATTTTTCGCTTGCCTGCATTGCTAGTTCTACTTCTGAACCCGTTGCAATCAACACTGCTTGTGGATTTTCGGCATTTTTGAGCACATATCCACCGCGTGAGATGCTTGCGATTTGTGCGTCTGTGCGCGGAAGTGTCGGTAAATTTTGCCGTGAAAGCGCAAATGCGGCTGGTGTTTCTTTATTTATTAAGGCTTCCTGCCAAGCGATTAAGGTTTCGGTTGCATCGGCTGGTCGCCAAACTTGTAAATTCGGGATGATTCGTAGTGAGGAAATGTGTTCGATTGGCTGATGAGTTGGACCGTCTTCGCCGAGACCGATGGAATCGTGAGTGAAGACGAATATTACGGGCAATTTCATCAATGCTGACATTCTGATGCCGTTACGCATATAGTCGGAAAACACCAAGAATGTGCCGCCGAATGGTCGCAAGCCGCCGTGTAGGATTATTCCGTTCATTACCGCTGCCATTGCGAATTCGCGCACGCCGTAGCGTAAGTAATTTCCTGAAAAATCATTGGCTTGCAAGGTTTTAGCGGTTTTTGCCGCGGTTAGATTTGAGCCTGTTAAATCAGCTGAACCGCCGAGTAGTTCTGGAAGTTTGGCTGTGAAGACGTTGATTGCGTTTTCGCTTGCTTTGCGGGTTGCGATTTTTTCTGCTTTGGCTTGAATGTTTTTGGCTTGGGTGAGTGCAAATTCGGCAAAATCTTCGGGTAATTTTCCTGCCACTCTTCGTTTGTATTCCGCGGCAAGTTCTGGGAAATTGTGTTCGTATTCCAAAAATAAGGCTTTCCACTCGCTTTCTAATTGTTCGCCTTTATTGCTCAAATCAGCGGCTTGTTTTGCTCCTTCTGGAATAGCAAAGTTTTCTGGCGGTAAGTTGAGTGCTTTTTTGGTTGCGTTAATTTCTTCTTGACCGAATGGTGCGCCGTGTGATTTTTCGCTACCTTCGAATTTTGCCGAACCTTTACCGATAACTGTGCGACAAATAATCAAACTTGGACGCTTTTTGTCATCTTTTGCAATACGGATAGCTTGATCGATTTCTTCGGGATTATGACCGTCGATTGCGCCGATAACTTGCCAGCCGTAAGCGCGAAATCTTGCTGCGACATCTTCGTTAAACCAGCCTTCGACTTTTCCGTCGATGGAAATTCCGTTTGCGTCGTAAAAAACAATCAGTTTGCCGAGTTCCAGTGTTCCCGCAAGCGAGCAAGCTTCGCTGGCAACACCTTCCATCAAACAACCGTCGCCGACAAAGCAATATGAATAGTGATCGACTATTTCGAAATCCGCACGGTTAAATTGCGCGGCGAGAGTTTTTTCTGCGATAGCAAATCCTACTGCGTTGGCAATTCCTTGTCCGAGTGGGCCAGTGGTGGTTTCGACTCCAGCGGTTTCGCGGTATTCAGGATGTCCTGGGGTGCGGGAGTCGAGTTGGCGGAAGTTTTGTAAATCGTCAAGTGTTAAATCAAAACCGCACAAGTGCAAGAGTGAATATTGCAGGGCGGAAGCGTGCCCGTTTGATAAAACAAAACGATCGCGATTTTCCCAGCGAGGATTTTTTGGATTAACTCGCAGATGTCCGCGCCATAAAACCGCTGCCATTTCTGCCATACCGAGTGGTGCGCCAGGGTGTCCTGAATTGGCTTTTTGCACGATATCCATACTCAAACCGCGAATGGCGTTGGCTATCAATTGATAATTTTTCTCTGTCATCACAATTCCTCAAAAATGCAATTTGTCTAATGGGTGTATCTACGAAATTCGTCATTTTGAGCCGTAGGCGAAAAATCTCTATTGCCAGATCCTTCGCTATGCTCAGGATGACGAGGGAGAAAATAGAACTAACCTAAATTTAGATACGCCATAATTTCTGTCAATAACAAAAAATAAAAGTTAGCCGTCCAGCTAACTTTTATTTGAATATGCTTATTTTTTCTCCGCTTTGTTCGCGATGTTTTCTTCTACTGGGTTAATTCCCGCTTGGCGTTGCAGAGAAATATCGTCCGAGAAGATTTTTAATGCTTCATACAAACCGACATCTGGGACGAACAATTCTTTATCGTCTTCGAGTTCGACCAAAGCGTTGCTTTTATCGATATCTTCCTTGCGTTTGATATCGGATTTCATTGGTGGAACAACGGCAGATTGCGATTTTTTGTAATCCGTGCTGTATTTTTTCCACTCCTGATAATGTTTTTTGCGCGTGTCAAAGTTGAGGGAAAAATCAGTTTTTTGATTTTCAATCCGCACGCGGTCGTTGAATTGAGCATAAGCCTGCAAAATCGGGTCGGATTGCATTCTTTGTGTATGCCGTTTGTTAATTTCGTCTAAACGAGATGGCTCAACATTCGGATATGGTAAATAAACCGCAGGAGATATTTTTCGCCAACCGAGAGCATAATTTTTGCTTCTTTCGCCGACATCTTCCAAATCGTAGGAAGTCGGCAAATTGATATCAGGAACGACACCTTTTAATTGTGTACTTTCACCGTTGATGCGGTAAAACATTGCCATTGTGAGGTTGATTTCACCGAGTTTGGCTGAATTTTTACTGGTGTAACGGTTCAAATCAATCACCGTTTGCACCGTGCCTTTACCGAAAGAATTTGCTCCAATAATTATTCCGCGACGGTAATCTTGAATAGCAGCGGCAAAAATTTCTGATGCCGAAGCCGATGATTCATTTATCAAAACCGCGATTGGTCCTGAATAAACTTCACCTGGCACTTCATCCCAGTGTTCATCATCTTTACCTTTGGCATTGACAACGGTAACCACAGGTCCGCGGTCGATGAATAATCCGACGGTTTTGACAACTTCCATCAGCGAGCCGCCACCGTCATCACGCAAATCAATAATGATTCCCGCAACACCTTTTTCATTCATATCTTCGAGAATTTTTTTGATATCGCGGCTGGTAGAGCGGTAGTTCTTGCGTCCCTTATTCGCGCCGTCAAAATCCATATAAAAGGACGGCAGATTGATAACCCCGATTTTTTCCTTATTGCCTTCGATTTCGACTTCTTCGATATAGCCTTGCGCGGCTTGGTCTTCTAAATTGATGGTGTCGCGGATTAGTTTTATTTCTTTTTCTGGCGGATTGCCGCTGGCAGGTTCAACCAAAAGGCGCACGGTTGTGCCTTTTTTACCGCGAATTAAACGCACTGCCTTGTCGAGGCGCATACCGACAACATCTTGCATTTCACCGTCTTCGCCTTCGCCAACGGCAATGATTTGGTCTTTAATTTTGAGTTGCCCGCTTTTGATTGCAGGACCGCCTGGGGTTAAGCCTGCAACGGAAATTTTGTCCTCGTCCGCGCTTAAAGTTGCACCGATACCTTGCAGCTGCAAACTCATATGAATATCAAAATCTTCGCTATTTTCAGGCGACATATAGGCGGAATGCGGATCGAAACGGTGTGCCAGCGTATTCATATAGATACTGAATACATCGCTGGTGTCCATTTGATTTAGGCGTTTTTTCTGTGATTGCAGACGGGTGATGAGTTTTTTTACCGCTTCTTCTTCCGTGCGACCAGCAAGCATCAGGCGAATAACGCTATCGACTAGCCGCGCTTCTTGATAAGCAAAAATTTCTTCTTCTGTTCTAAACCAGCGCATTGATTTGAGTTTTTTCTCGCGGTAGTCGGGGATATGAACGGTGTTTTTTTGTTTTAAGTCAAGCGGTTTTTTTAAGCGTTCCAAACTCCAATCGCTTAATTTGATTGCCCGTTCGCGGTAGCGTTCGAAAATTTCGATGGCTAACTTGATATCGCCATCGCGGATATCTTGGTCAAGCGCGAAGGCTCGGGAGTGGAGAAAATCATTGATATCGCTTTGTAAAAAATAAATCCCCGCAGAATCAAGGTTGTGCAAATAATCTTCGAGCACATCGCGGGAAATGGAATTGAGCGAAATATCGCTGTAATGGAAATTGTCCAGAAGAGTAGCACCTAGTTGAAATGCTTTTTTGTTTTCTTCGGTAATTTTGATTGGGGTTGGTTGGGAAAAATCGTTGGCATAAGTTAATGAACAAATTGCCGTGCTGATTAAGAAAGAAATGGCGGTTAAAGATTTAGTAATTTGTCTCGAAAATAACATTCTTCACCCTGATTGGTATTGAATAAAGAGGCAAAAGTCTAGCAAAGGGCTTTTGCATAAGAAAAATTGCGACTTGATTTGCGTGCAAAAAGAGAAAAACTCAACAGTTTTTAAGAAGAGGAAATAAAAAAAGCGGCTTAAAGCCGCTTTTGTAAAAACTGGCGGAGAGACAGGGATTCGAACCCTGGGAGACCGCGAAGCCTCGTCGGTTTTCAAGACCGGTGCATTAAACCACTCTGCCATCTCTCCGAAAGGGCGGCGATTTTAGGTGTTAAAAAACATCTGTCAAGAATTTTCTTTTTGTTTTCTTAACGAAAAATTAAGCAGACCTTACAATCGATTTACCGTGTTATTGCAAGAAAGAACAATTTTGAAAGCAGTTTTGGAACAAGTGATTGCGGATTTTCTGCCGCAAAAATGCCTATCTTGTGAGGAATTTTCTCCGATGCCGCTTTGTTCCAAATGCCAAACTGCCTTAATTGCGATGCCCGTGCATTGCAGAACTTGTTCTAACCCTGTGCAAAAAACGGGTGATTTATGCGGAAGATGTTTGAAATATCCGCCTGCGATTGATTTCTTCGCGGCAAAATACCGTTACGGCAACAAAATTCGCGATTTAATTCTTGCTGCCAAGTTTTCTGCCAATCGTCGAGCATTGGATTTTCTTTCTCGAACAATCAAAGATTTAGCCCTTGAAAACGCCTTAAATTTTGGTTTTTTCGATGAAGAGTTTTATCTTCTGCCGCTTGCAATTTCTCGTCCTAGGCTGCTGGAACGCTCTTATAACCAAACGCATTATTTGGCGTGTGAGCTTGCAAAAGAGCCGACAATCAGGCTTGCCAAGCATTTTCTGTGTCGCAAGCACCGTCTGCCGCAGTCGCAAATGGCAAGTCGGAAAGCAAGACAAGGCAATTTGCGCGATGCGTTTTATGTGTCGGATGCTGCGAAGACGGAACTTAACGGTAAAAATATTTTGCTTATTGATGATGTTGCAACGACATTTGCCACAATTTTGGAAGCTGCGAAAGTGTTGCGCAAAGAATGTGCGGTAAAACAAATTGCGGTGCTTACTTG
Source organism: Cardiobacteriaceae bacterium (assembly GCA_017484165.1). Taxonomy (GTDB): domain Bacteria; phylum Pseudomonadota; class Gammaproteobacteria; order Cardiobacteriales; family Cardiobacteriaceae; genus RGIG9182. The sequence continues at coordinate 5,792 of JAFUTP010000030.1, forward strand.
CGCGGCAACCGTGCTTTGAAATATTTAATTTGACCAGTTACGGTCTGCACTCAATTTCAAAAATAAAAGGGTGTGTCTAAAAATTCGTCATTTTGAGCCGCAGGCGAAAAATCTCTATCGGCAGTTCCTTCGCTACGCTCAGAATGACGAGGGTAAAAGAAAGACTAACCCTAAATTTAGATGCGCCCAAAAGAAAAAAACAGGATTTTTTATGCAGGATTTTTTTCCAGCTGCGGCATTTATTGCCGCTTATGTAATTGTTCGAATGACTGGTGGAACTGGTGAGACGGCGATTTTTACTGCCACCGCTGCAATAATGATTGCTTGCCTTCTGCAAGTTATGTGGAAATTTTTCCGCCGTGAAGAAATTGAAAAAAAACTTTGGCTGATTTGTGCTGCGATTTGGATTTTGGGTGGAATAACCTTGCTGTTGCACGACGATTTATTCATCAAACTCAAACCGACAGTGCTCAATATTGCGATTGCGGCGGTGTTTTTGCTCTACGGTGGAAAAAGTAAAGACGGTAAAGAAACGGAAAACCTCACCAAAAAAATGCTCTCTTCGGCACTCGATATGCCAGAGGAAAATTGGAAAAAACTCAATCTCTGCTGGGTGGGATTTTTCCTTTTTGAAGCGGCTTTGAATGTTGTTATGGCTTTTATGCTCAAATCGAATGACGCTTACATTGCTTTCAAATTTTGGGGATTGATGGCCTTGTCATTCGTATTCATCTTGGGGCAGCTCTTTGTTTTGCGGAAATATTTACGCAGTGAAATCACCGATGCCGCGGTTAAAGAAAAACGGGGCGACCAATAATGGCTAAACGAGTGCTGTTACTTTTTGCGCATCCTGCCTTGCATTCATCGCGCCTGCATTCACGGCTGTTGCCGATAGCGGAAAAAAAGCCGCACATCACGGTTCATGACTTGTATGCGACTTATCCCGATGAATTTATCTTTCCCAAATATGAGCAAGCCTTGTTGAGTAAGCACGATGTCGTTTTGATGCAGTTTCCGTTTTATTGGTTTTCGACACCTGGAATTTTGAAGTCTTGGCAGGATGTGGTTTTGCAGCACGGCTATGCTTTTGGTGAAGGCGGAACGGCATTGAAAGGCAAATATTTCGGAGTAATTACTTCCACTGGCGGTAAGGATTATTCGGCTTATCGCGGTGAAGGGCGGCGGATTGCGGTTAGAGATTATTTGTTACCGCTGGAAAGTATGGCTGGGCTCTGCAATATGAAATATTTGCCACCGTTTGTAATCCACGATGCTCGCCGTATCGAAGATGAGAGTGTGGCGCGGCAGATTCAAAATTATTCCCACTACCTTGATTTACTCCCGACGGTGGAACGCTATTTCTATCGCTGGAAGAATGCGGTAAATATCAGCGCAAGGCTTTACGAAGAAAAATAAACCGATACATCAGAAGGACACATCTAAATTTAGTGTTAGTTCTATTTTTTATCCTCGTCATCTTGAGTGCAGCGAAGGATCTGCCCACAGAGATTTTTCGTCTACGGCTCAAAATGACGGATTTTTAGACACGCCCAGAACTCAATAATTTCAGGAAAACTTAAAAATATGACCGACTTGCTTGCCAAAATCAGCGTATTTCTCCTTGCCGCGATTGTTACCGTTCCGATTGCAAAATTTTTGCGTTTAGGTTCGGTGTTGGGCTATTTGATTGCGGGAATGATTATTGGACCGAGTTTGCTAGGTTTTTTAGGAACTGCTACCCAGCAGCATTTGCATCATGTTTCAGAATTTGGCGTGGTGATGATGCTTTTTCTCATCGGATTAGAGCTCAAACCTTCGATGCTGTTGAAATTAAAAGTGCCGATTTTGGGGATGGGCGGTTTGCAGATGCTGCTTTGCACGGCAGTTTTGGCAGTAATGGCGAATAGTTTAGGCGAAAACTTGCGGCAATCTTTGGCGATTGGAATGATTTTGGCTTTGTCCTCGACCGCGATTGTGGTGCAAACCTTGAACGAAAAGAAATTACTCAACACCCGCGGCGGTAGAAGTGCTTTTTCCGTTTTGCTATTTCAAGATATTTCCGTTATTCCGATGCTGGCGATTTTGCCGCTACTTACTGGTTTCAAAATTGAGGCGACTAATCAGAACTTAAATCCCGTATCGGCTTGGCTTTTTTCGCAGCCTGAATATGTGCGATTTTTGGCAATTTTGGCGGTGCTTGCCTTGATTGTGGTTATCGGGAGATTTTTGAGCGGTTATATCTTTCGTTTCATTATTTCGACGGGGATTAGCGATTTATTCACCGCATCGGCACTAATTACCGTAGTTGGCGTTGCGTTGCTGATGGAAGTTCTTGGGCTGTCGGCAGCATTAGGAACATTTTTAGCAGGCGTAATGCTCTCGGAAAGCGAATATCGCCACGAAATTGAGCTCTCTATCGAACCGTTCAAAGGCTTGCTGCTCGGATTGTTTTTTATGACCGTCGGCGCGGGGATTGATTTTGCTTTGCTGATTGAAGACCCCGTAAAAATCACCCAATGGGTAGTTCTGCTCATCGTGCTCAAACTTTTTACGCTTTTTGTCATAGGCAAAATTTTTCGTCATAAATCGATGCAATCTTTGCTTTTTGCCTGTGCTTTGGCGCAGGGCGGTGAGTTTGCTTATGTGTTATTTGCTTTTTGTCAAAGCAATTTGATTTTGCAGACGGCGCAGGTGAAATTTTTGAATTTGGTGGTAACCCTGTCGATGCTGGCTACTCCGATTTTGATGATGGCTTACGATGCGGTATATCGCCACCACAACCGCCATCGTGCGAATGTTCTCAATCAGAGTTCGGAGCAAATAGAGGGAGTCAATCCAATAATCATTGCTGGTTACGGTAGTTTCGGGCAGGTTATCGGCAGAATGCTGATTGCGAATTCGCAGAAATGCACGGTTTTGGATAACAATCCCAAGGTGATTGAAACCTTAAAACGCTTCGGGCATAAGGTTTATTACGGTGATGCTAGCAAAGCGGATTTGCTCAAACTAGCAGGGGCGGAGCAGGCGAAAATTCTCATCATCGCGATTGGTAACGAGGAAGTCTCCGAAAAAATTATCAAAAACGCTCATAAATATTTCCCGCGCTTGAAAATTTTTGTTCGTGCTGGTGGAGACCGCGTTAGCGTGTATCGCTTGTTGGAACAGCGGATTGACTGTATTCAGCGCGACAATTTTTTATCTGCTTTGGAACTTGCCAAAAAAGCACTTATCGAATTGGGAGTTCATCCCTATATGGCTTACCGTCAGGCGCGGTTTTTCAAGGAATATGACGAGGAAATGCTGCTTACGCTTTATCACGAATGGAAAGCCGATCCAAAATTGCGCCAAGGTCAGCAGGCAGGCGATCAATATGTTTCGAAAAGTCGGGAATTAAGCGAAAGTTTGGTGGCAGTTTTGCGCAATGACCGTAGCAAAAATACTTCCGACGATCACGCTTGGGAACCAGCTCCCACCGAGGCGGAAATTATCAAAAAAGCTATTGAAGAAGAAAAACTCGCTGCCAGACAAAAAGAAGAAGCGGAAAAAGCGGTTGCCGTCGCGATTGCAAGTGCGGCGATGCAGCAGGCGACGGAAACAAGTAAGACTGATAAAACTGATGAAGAAAAAACCGTAAAGACGGACAAAGACGGTAAAGAGGGCGCTAAATAAAACGGTGGAGACATTCCGCCGTTTTCTTTTTTATGTCTTGTCTAAAAAATCGTCATTTTGAGCCGCATAAGAAAAATCTCTTGGGGCTGTCTAAAAATTCGTCATTTTGAGCCGTAGGCGAAAAATCTCTATCGACAGATCCTTCGCTGCGCTCAGGATGACGAGAGTGAAAAATAGAACTAACCCTAAATTTAGATGCGCCCTCTTTCTGATTACGGCTTGCTAGCAGGTTTGAAATATGCCGAGCCGAAAGCATAAACGAGGCAGTTTTTCACTTTTTAAGGAAATTTATTTATGCCTCAATACACAAATAGATTGCAGGAAGCTGTGGTAGCAGCACAATCTTTGGCAGTCGGTCGGGATAATCCATATATCGAACCAGCGCATCTTTTTGCGGCTTTGCTCAATCAGGAAGGCGGTGTCGCGGTCAATATTTTGCAGAAAGCGGGAGTTGATATCGCGGGGCTTAAAAGTAAAACAGAGCAGTTTTTGGACGGTTTGCCGCGGATTAGTAAAGCCGATGGCGATGTGAAATTTAGCCCAGAACTTTCTCGGATTTTTAATTTATGCGACCGTAGAGCACAGAAGCTCGGTGATGAATACATTTCTGTGGATTTGGCTTTGGCAGAAATTTGCGCGGCTGCGACGGGAAATTTTGCACAAATGCTCAACGCTGCTGGCGTAAAAAAAGAAGCGGTAAATGCTCAAATTGAACAACTCCGTGCTGGCAAAACCGTGAGTGATGCAAATGCCGAAGATAAACGCGAAGCATTGAAAAAATATTGCATTGATGTAACCGAAAGGGCTTTGGAAGGAAAAATCGACCCCGTTATCGGTCGTGATGAGGAAATCCGCCGCACGATGCAAATTCTGCAACGGCGGGGAAAAAATAATCCTGTGCTTATCGGCGAACCAGGTGTTGGTAAAACCGCGATTGTGGAAGGTTTGGCGCAAAGAATTGTCAATGGCGAAGTGCCCGAAAGCTTGAAAGGAAAAATGCTGCTTTCGCTAGATTTAGCGGCTTTGATGGCTGGGGCGAAATATCGCGGAGATTTTGAAGAGCGGCTCAAAGCGGTGCTAAATGAAATCGCAGGCTTGAACGGTCAGGTGATTTTGTTTATCGATGAAATTCACACGATGGTTGGTGCGGGCAAAACCGAAGGTTCGATGGACGCGGGAAATATGCTCAAACCTGCGCTTGCTCGCGGTGAATTGCACTGTATCGGTGCAACAACGCTCGATGAATACCGTCAATATATGGAAAAAGATGCCGCGCTGGAACGCCGTTTTCAGAAGGTGATGGTTGATGAACCGACGGTTGAAGATACGGTTGCGATTTTGCGTGGTTTGCAGGAAAGATATGAAGTTCATCACGGGATAAATATCACCGATCCCGCCTTGGTTGCGGCGGCGACGCTTTCGCATCGTTACATTTCGGGGCGCAAACTTCCTGATAAAGCTATCGATTTAATCGACGAAGCGGCGGCACAAATCCGTCTCGAACTCGACAGTAAACCAGAAGCGATGGACAAAATCGACCGTCGTCTCATTCAATTAAATATCGAACGCTTGGCTCTGGAAAAAGAAAAAGATGTGGCAAGTCAGCGGCGGCTTTTGGATTTAGTCAATGAAATCAAAAAGCTCGAAAAAGAATATGCCGACCTCGAAGAAATCTGGAAAGCAGAAAAATCAGGCATCGAAAATTCGGCAGAAATCAAAGAGCAAATCGACAAACTCAAAATGGAACTCGATGTTGCCAAGCGTAATCAGCAGTTTGAACGGATGAGCGAAATTCAGTATGCGCTAATTCCTGAACTAGAACGAAAACTCGCCGCTAATGCAGAAAACGAACAGGCGGGCAAAAAGGAAAATCAACTGTTGCGCAATGAAGTCGGCTCGGATGAAATTGCCGAAATCGTCTCGCGCTGGACTGGCATTCCAGTATCCAAAATGCTCGAAAGCGAAAAAGAAAAATTGCTGCGCTTGGAAGAAGTTTTGGAAAAACGCGTCGTCGGTCAAACTACGGCAATTGCGGCGGTTAGTGATGCGATTCGCCGTAGTCGTGCTGGGCTTTCTGACCCTAAACGCCCGATTGGTTCGTTTTTGTTTTTAGGTCCAACTGGGGTGGGAAAAACTGAACTGGCACGGACTTTGGCGCAATTTTTATTTGATAGCGATGAAAACATCGTGCGGCTGGATATGTCGGAATATATGGAAAAACATAGCGTCTCCCGCCTCATCGGTGCGCCGCCTGGATATGTCGGTTATGAGCAGGGCGGACAGCTAACCGAAAGCGTGCGTCGTAAGCCGTATTCGATTGTGCTGCTTGATGAAATTGAAAAAGCGCACGGCGATGTTTTTAATGTGCTCTTGCAAGTGCTTGATGACGGACGACTTACCGATGGGCAAGGTCGCACCGTGGATTTTCGCAACACAATCATCATTATGACTTCCAATCTCGGCTCGGATTTAATCCAGCAAGCGACGGCAGAAAAAACTTATCAGGAAGTGAAAGATGCGGTGATGGAGCTGGTTGGGGAGAATTTCCGTCCAGAATTTATTAACCGTATTGATGAAACCGTTGTTTTCCACGGTCTCGGTAAAAAACATATCAGGGCGATTGCTGAAATTCAGCTGGCGAAATTGCGGCAAAAATTGCAGGAGCGCGATTTGAGTTTGGAAATTGATGAAATTGCGATGGAAAAATTGGTGGAATACGGCTATGACCCAGTATTCGGTGCAAGACCGATGAAACGCGCAATTCAGCAATATTTGGAAAATCCGCTTGCCAAGGAGATTTTGGCTGGCAATTTTGAGGCTGATAGCCTGATAAAAATGAGTTTTGACGGCGAAAAATTCAGTTTTACGACGCAACAAGAGCAGCTTGCGCTCCCTGTTAGTGATGAAAAATAAATACTGTTTTGTCTTAAAAATTACCCTTGCCGCTATATTTTTTATAGCGGCATTTGTTTTTTGCTGCTATTTTGCTATCGAAAAATATTCCGAAAAATATATATATAGCGATATGCGAAAACTGCCAAAAAAAGATTTTGCCGTAGTTTTAGGAACAAATAAAAAGTTAAAAGACGGAAGAATTAACCCCTTTTATAAAAATCGTATCGATGCGGCGGTGGATTTATACCGCAGCGGCAAGGTGAAATATTTCATCGTTAGTGGTGCAAATCCCAGTATTTATTACAATGAACCCGAAGATATGAAAAAAGACTTGATGGCGGCTGGAATTCCTGAAAATCATATTCAACCAGATTATGCTGGCAGAAGAACGCTTGATAGCCTTTTGCGGGCTGAAAAGATATTTGGCATCAGTGATTATTTAATTATTTCCCAAAAATTTCATAACCAACGAGCAATATTTCTAGCCAGATTTAACGGTCATCAAGTTATTGCTTTTAATGCTCGTGATACGGTGCTCAAAAAACGCTCGAAAAAGGTGCGAATTCGCGAAATCGGGGCAAGATGTAAAGCCGTTTTGGATATCGTTTTCCGTAAAAAAGCCAAGATTTATGGGGAAAAAATAAACTTTCCCGCAAATAATAATAAAGTTGCAAATAAAGCTAATAATCAAGCTGAAAATCAAGAGAAAAATAACTTAAAAAATAACCTTGAAGTAGGTAATAAAGAAAATCATCAGAAGGCAGAAAGTCCTAATTTTGTAATTGAAGAGAAAGAAAAATGAATTTACTAGAAATTTACCGCCAAAAAGTTGTCGAAAAATCATTTAGTGAAGATGAACATCAAATCGCTGTTTTGCAGATTATGCAAAACATCGCTGATGGCTTATTTTTACGGCAAAAAGAGGAGAAAAACAACCGCTCTTTTATCAAAAAAATTCTACCGTCAGCGAAAAAAAATAGCACTGTTATTAAAGGTTTATATTGCTGGGGTGGAGTTGGTCGCGGTAAAACTTTTATTATGGATTTGTTCGTGGAATATTTAAGTCAGAACAATATTCGAGTGAATAGGAGGCATTTTCACCGCTTTATGTTGGAGATAAATAATTTCCTGCAAAATCAAGGAAATATCGAAAATCCACTTGACAAAATTGCCTCCGATATCAGCCGAAATTGCGACATTATTTGTCTTGATGAATTTTTTGTATCAGATATTACCCATGCGATGATTTTATATCGGCTGTTAGTGGCATTAAATAAATGCGGAGTTGTATTAGTAACAACTTCAAATATTATCCCGAAGGATTTATATAAAAACGGTTTGCAAAGAGAAAGATTTCTGCCAGCAATTGACTGGATTGAGGAAAATTTGACCGTGCATCAAGTTCCAGATGGGGAAGATTTTAGAAGACGGCATTTTTCAATGGAAAATATTTTCCGTATTGGCGGAAATGAAGAGGAAAATATTCAAAATATAAAGTCAGATTTATTGGAAATTACGGGAAATCAAGATACATATCAGGAGGAATTTTATCTTTGCGGAACTCGCAAAATTCCGCTTATTTGGCGCAGTAAGCAAAGCATCATTTTTGCTTTCAAAGATTTATGTCTCGGGAATTATTCGCAAAAGGATTACATCGATATTGCCCAGAGATTTGCCTATGTCGGCATTGTTTCTGTGCCGATAATTGATGAAAATACCGAAGATGGTGCTAAAAGACTGCTTTTGCTTATCGATGAGTTTTATGACCGTCGCGTGAAGGTGCTGATGAGTTTGGAAGCGAATATTTCCGAGATTTATCAAGGAAAATCAATGCGTTTTGAGTTCGACAGATTGCAAAGCCGCTTGTTTGATATTCAAAGTGAGGAATATTGGAAAGATGCCCATCTTGGGTAGAAAAAATTGCACTGTTTGGTTTTTTATTTTTATACCGTTACGGTAAATTTTCCCCGATAAAAATGCGTTTTTCTAGAAATTCAAGATAATCTTCCGTATGACTGACAAAAAGCAAAGTTTTATTTTTGCTCGTGCGGTCGAGTAAATCGCAGATTTCCTTGGCAGTTTGTGGGTCGAGATGTTCGGTTGGTTCATCAAGTAGCCAAAAATTCGCATCAGAGAGCAGCATTTGCGCAATCGCCAAGCGTTGCAGCTGTCCGCCCGACAAACCTTGTCCGCGTTCGCCTAATTTTGTATTTAATTTCTCTGGCAATTGCATTACAAGGTCAGATATTTCTACTTGCCGTAAAACTTGCCATAGTTCATCTTCCGTTGCTTCTGGTTTTGGTAAGCGTAAGTTTTCCGCGATAGTGCCTGCCAAAATCGGTGGAGTTTGCGCAAGATAGGCAGTCGTTTTGCGGAATTTTTCGATATTTAATTCTGACAATTCATAGCCGCTGATTTTTATTTCACCGTCATAGGGCAGAAAACCAAGCAGAGCCTGCAAAAGCGAAGATTTTCCGCTGCCACTTTCGCCTTGTAACAAAACCCGCTCGCCTGATTTGATTTCTAGATTGTTGAGTTTGAGGCGAATTCGCTCGCCGTCGCCGTGAATGGTTAAATCGCGGATTGTGATTTCAGGGGGATTTGTGCCGTCAAGTTCGATTGTGCCTTGTATTGCTGCCAAATTTTCTGCCCGTTCAATAATTTTGCGCAAGGAATTGACCGCAGCTTGTGCCTTAGCTTTGTCGTGATAATCCGCACCAAGTTGGCGCAGTGGCGCGTAAAACTCGGGCGCAAGCAGCAAAATAAATAAAGCTCCCTGATATGCAACTGGCACTTCTCCTTTCGCCCAAGGTAAAACTCCGATTAGTCCGAGACCGAGATACACCGCAACCAAAGCAATCGCTAGCGACGCAAATAGCTCCAACACGGCAGAAGACAAAAAAGCAAGGCGCAAAACGCTCATCGTGCGATCGCGGTAGGAATAAGAATTGCGCGAGACGGTTTGAACCGCAGCGTCTTGTGCGTTTAAGCGGCGCAAAGTTCGATTGCCGCGCAGTAAATCTAAAAAACTCCCGCCTAGGCGCGCAAGGGCTGCAAGATGTAAGCGGTTTTGCTCGCCCGCAGCACGACCAAACAAAATCATAAAAAGCGGCACTAACGGCGCGGTTAAAAGTAAAAGTAATGCCGCAAAGGGGCTAAAAATTGCCACCGAAAACACAATCATCACGGGCATCGCCATCGCAAGTTTTTGCTGCACCGCATAACGGCTGATGTAACCGTCCAGAGCATCAACTTGCTCCAAAATAATCGTAGAAATCGCGCCATCACTGCCAATTGCGCGTTTTTCTAGCCCCAAAATTGCAATATCTTTTAATAAACGCGAGCGCAAATTTGTCCGTAATTTGAAGCTTGCCGCTTGCAAAATTTGCTCTTTTGCGTAATTGAGAACGGGGCGCAGTAGCAAAAATACGCATAAAAACGGTAAAAAATATTTAAGTTCCGCGATAGCCGACGGCGTTTTTTCCGCCTTTGCCGTAACTTCAACTATGCGCGAATCAATAAAAGCACCGCCAACTTCAATTTCACCGCTAAATGCACGCAAACTATCTAGCCAATTAGCAAATAAGCGCGAGAGTAGGGCGTTTTGCAAAATAATTACCGCCGCAGCGAGCAAAGCCAAAATCAGAGCAAGACGCAGGCTTTTTTGCTCGGGAATAAGGAGATTGCGGAGAAATTCCTTGTCGCTTAATTGAACGGTATTCGGACTGTGTGTAGGCATAAGTATGTGTTTTGAAGTTGTTTGTAATGAAAAACACATATTTTATCTAGCAGCAAATTTGCAAATAAACGGCAATTGCTCATCTGAAAAAAATCGCGAAATGAATTAAGCGTATATTTATCAGCAAAAATGCTAATAAGACAAAATATTACAAATGTGCTATTTATTACGGCAAAAATCCACAATATTCGCAAATGAGATAATAAATATTACAGATTATCACGGTAAAGTATGTTGAAAAATAAGGAAATAAAGCGGAATATGATGGGAATTGCCGTAAATGAGAAAAATTAGCATTTATCAATATTTATAAAAATTTTCTATCTTTTTTGATTGTATTTTTTTGCAAATTAGCATATTCTTGCAGTGCTGGAAATTTGCGAAAAATGCGTAAAAAGCAAACACAAAGCGCGAAAAAATACCGTTTTTTGCAAATCAAATCTAGTTTCTCAAATATTTATCAATTTGGAGGCAAAAAAAAGATGGATCTAGTAGAACTGTCGCGATTACAGTTTGCTCTGACCGCGATGTATCACTTTTTGTTCGTTCCTCTGACATTGGGTCTCTCATTTATCGTTGTAACAATGGAAGCCGCATATCTCGTTAGCGGTAAAGAAATTTACAAAGATATGACCAAATTCTGGGGAAAACTCTTCGGTATAAATTTCGCGCTCGGGGTTGTTACTGGTATCACAATGGAATTCCAATTCGGTACCAACTGGGCTTATTACTCACACTATGTGGGCGATATGTTCGGGGCACCACTAGCAATTGAAGCATTATTTGCATTTTTCCTCGAATCTACCTTCGTCGGTATGTTCTTCTTCGGTTGGGACAGAATGACTCGCAAACAACATTGGGTAGCTACTTTCTGCACCGCATTCGGCTCAAACTTGTCAGCTTTGTGGATTTTGGTGGCAAACGGTTGTATGCAGCACCCATCTGGTTTGAAGTTCAACCCAGACAGCGTTCGTATGGATTTGCATAGCTTCGGTGAATTACTCTTCAACCCATTTGCACAAGAAAAATTCTTGCACACCACCTCGGCTGGATATGTAACAGGTTCGATTTTCGTGCTCGCGATTTCTTCTTGGTATTTGTTACGCAAGCAAGATGTGCAATTTGCTAAAAAAAGCTTCCGTGTTGCGGCTGCTTTCGGTTTAGCTGCGTCAATTTCCGTAATTGTTATGGGCGACGAAGCGGGTTACACCATCGGTAAAGAACAACCAGAAAAATTGGTTGCAATCGAAGCAATGTGGGAACAAGAACCAGCTCCTGCTGGATTTAATGTGATTGCATTTCCAAGCGAAGAATCGATGAGTAATGCTTTCTCAATCAAAATTCCTGCTTTGATGGGGATTATCGGAACTCGTTCTTTAACCAAGGAAATTCCTGGTGTTAAAGAAATGGTTGCGCTCAACGAAGAAAGAATTAAACGCGGTCGTGAAGGCGTGATTGCATTAGAAGCTTACCGTAAAGATAAAACCAACACTGCGGCAAGAGATATCGTTCTCAAAAACGAAAAAGATTTGGGCTTCGGTCTGCTCTTGAAATATTCTTTGCCGAACTGTGTTGCTACCGAAGCAAGCAAATGTAATCTGCAATCGGCTACCGATGCTGACATTAAAAAAGCAGCTCGTGCAAGTATTCCACCAGTAACCGCTAACTTCTATGCATTCAGAATTATGGTTGCAGCTGGATTCTTTATGTTCTTGCTGTTTGTTGTCGCGTTCTATTCAACTCTCAAAAACAATTTCCATCAAAAACCACTTCTCCTTAAAACCGCGTTTTACACCTTGCCATTACCGTGGATTGCTTGCGAATGTGGCTGGTTTGTTGCGGAATATGGTCGTCAGCCTTGGACGCTTTACGGTGTTCTTCCGACTTCTGCTTCTGCATCTTCATTAACCGCGGGAAGTTTGTGGCTTTCTTTGTTCGGATTTATCGGCTTGTATTCATTGCTGTTATGTGCCGAAATGTATTTGATGATCCGCTTCTCAAAACAAGGACCAGGTTCTTTAGGACTCGGTCGTTATGCCAATGAAGCACATCATTAAGGAGTGAGTTTATGTTGGATATGTTTATAGGTGATAGTGCTTATATCTTCTTCAAAGTTCTATGGTGGGTGCTAGTTGGCGTATTGTTTGTCGGCTTTGCCACGATGGACGGACACGATATGGGGGTTGGTTCTTTATTACCTTTCGCAGGAAAAACAGACGAAGAACGCCGCGCGATTATCAATACCATCGGACCGCACTGGGACGGTAACCAAGTTTGGTTTATCACCGCAGGCGGTGCTTTGTTTGCAGCATGGCAATTTGTTTATGCCGCAGCGTTTTCAGGACTTTATCTCGCATTGCTCGCAGTTTTGTGGTGCTTGTTTTTCCGCCCAACGGGATTTGATTATCGAAGCAAAATCAATGATCCGTCTTGGAGAAAAATGTGGGATTGGGCTTTGTTCGCTGGTAGTTTTGGACCTGCATTGTTATTCGGAGTTGCTTTCGGTAATTTGCTGATTGGTCTGCCATTCCACTATGACACTGACACATTGCGTCCGCTCTTTGACAAAGGACCGTTCTTCTTGTTCGTAACTTTGCTGCATCCGTTTGCTTTAATTTGTGGATTGGTTTCAGCGGGAATGCTGGTATTCCATGGTTCGGTTTTCTTGGCATTGCGCACCGAAGGTGATATTCAAGCTCGCACGCTCAAAATTATGCCTTATGCATTAGGCGTTGCGCTTGGAGCATTTACTCTGGCTGGTATCTGGACTTTCTTCCGTGAAGGTTATGCTTTGCAAAATGCTTCTGCTGCACTTTATGCAGCGGCTCCTGATCCAACCATTCAGCAAGTAGCTCGCGGTGTGCCTTTACTGCATAACTATTACAGTATGCCGTTTTTGTTCCTCTTCCCGATTTTGGGTTATGCGGGCTTAATCGGTGCATTTGTTCTAGTTAAAGCAGAAAAAATGTTCATCGCATTTTGGTCATCTGCTGTTGGAATGCTCGGAATTATCTGCACGGCTGGTATTGCATTATTCCCATTTGTAATGCCGTCTTACAGCGAACCGAACCACAGTTTGACGCTCTGGAATGTAACCGCAAGTAATTACACATTGGCTCTGATGACTATCGTTACCGTTATCGCAGTGCCGATTTTGATTACTTACACTGGCTGGTGTTACTACCTGATGCGCGGTAAGGTTACAACTGACTTTATCCGTAAAAACGACCACAGTGCATATTGATGGGAGGACGGAAATATGTTGTATATCGCTTGGATAATTTTGGTTGCGTTTTTGATTTCTTTCGGCGTATGGAATGTTCTGCGCGGTGAGGAACACGACGATAACCCAGCCAATAATGAGACCGCCGAGTAAGGCAAAAAAACACAGCACTATATTTTTGTAGTGCTGTGTCTTATTTTGGAGGCTGAATGTATTACTTCGCACAATGCAATGGGTTGGAAGGATATACAGTTACAGCCAGATTTCGTGATATTCCCGAAATTATTGTTAGCGGAACCTCGAAAGCTGAAACAATAACTTTGGCTGAACAAGCACTTTTTGCTGCGATAACAAATTCTTTTCTGCGAATGGAAAAATTTCCGCTAGCATCGGAAGGGATGGAGCAAGAAGTTGCGGTGTATGTTCCTGAAACGGTGTATGCGAAAGTGCTTCTGCACAATGTGATGATTGATAGAAAGGTGAAAAAATCTGAATTAGCACGGCTGTTAGACACTAATCCGCCAGAAATTCAGCGCATTCTTGATCTCAAACACCGAACCAAAATTGACACAATCGGTAGGGCATTGGCTTTACTAAATGCACCGCTAAAAATGTCGGTGTAAAAAATACAGGTTAGTTAATTTTTTCTCCCCGCTTTCATAGCGGGGTTTTTTATTTGTAATGCATAAGTTGAACAATGTGAGCTGTAATATGAAAAAAAGCGGAAGATTTAACTCTTCCGCTTTATTTTCTTATGTCTACATATTCCACCAAATGGCATTTGCATATATAGTCATTCCCAAGCAAAATAGCTCATTATTGCCTCTTCAATTGTATTGTAGTTATGAATTACACTTCGAAGATATTTTTTAAGGTTTGCCCAGCATTTTTCATGTTCGTTTAATTCTGGGGAGTAAGGCGGTAAAGGTAGCACTGTATGACC
>JAFUTP010000031.1 GCA_017484165.1 Cardiobacteriaceae bacterium
AACATGCGCAGTAGATATCGTAATACCACGAGCTCTCTCCTCAGGAGCACCATCAATCTGATCATACGCAGAAAACTCTCCACCAAAACGATCAGCCCCAACCTTCGTCAATGCAGCCGTCAGCGTAGTCTTACCATGATCAACATGCCCTATCGTCCCTACATTCACATGCGGCTTGCTGCGCTCAAATTTTTCTTTTGACATTTGAATACTTCCTGAAATCTCGTGAATAACATTGGAGCCCATAACCGGATTTGAACCGGTGACCTCTTCCTTACCAAGGAAGTGCTCTACCTACTGAGCTATATGGACGGAAAATTTAGATATTTGGAGCGGCCGATGGGAATCGAACCCACACCATCAGCTTGGAAGGCTGAGGTTCTACCATTGAACTACGGCCGCGATAAAACTGGTGGAGGGGGAAGGATTCGAACCTTCGAAGGCAGAGCCGACAGATTTACAGTCTGTTCCCGTTGACCGCTTGGGTACCCCTCCAAATGAGGCGGGCGATTTTATATGCGAAAAAATTCTTGTCAAGAAATACGATTATTTTTAGCCGATAAATTTATTTGATATTTTCCAAATCAGGCTTTGCGTTCGCATATCGCTCAATTTTGACTAGCGTATTTTGATATTTGCAAGCCGCGAAATATTAGTCGTTTTTGCACCGCAATCTCATCAGCAAGCAATTTCTGCTGCAATTTGCCAGTGGTCTAAATCAAATGCGACGAGTTTTCCACCCCAAGCTGCTCCGCCGTCAATGCAGGCGTATTGCGGTTTTATATAAATTCCGAGTGCTGCCCAATGTCCAAAAACAATTTTCCAATCCTGCCAATCTTTATCCATTTTTTCCGCGAATTTATCGAACCAGCAAGCAAGTTTTGGATTTCGTTCTGCTGGTGGCATTTTTGCGTCGAAATCTAGGCTATGGTCGGGATTGAGATAGCGCATTCTGGTGCAAGCATTGACGGTAAAACACATTTTTTCCAAAAATTTACCGTCTTTTTTCCAAATTCCTTTTCCATTGCGATATACGGCTTGCAAGAAATCTTTTTTATCGGATTTCTTGCCCTGCATTGCGTTTTGATATTGGCAATTTAGTTCGTTTAATTCTTTTCGCGACCAGAAGGGATAAACACCAGCGTGCGTCATCATTATTTTCCGCCTCTCATCTTCGACGGCAAGCGGCATTTGGCAGAGCCAATCAACAATTTTTCCTGCATCTTTTTCTTTCAAAATTTGGGCTACGGTTTTTTTTACGCGTCCTTTATCCAATCCGAAACCTTGCACCATCAAGGAAAAATCATGATTACCGATAACCGTTTTCGCGCTACTACCGAGCTCCATCACAAAGCGCAAGGTTTCGAGTGATTGTTCGCCGCGGTTTATAAAATCGCCGACAAACCAGAGTTCATCTTGATTTCGGTCATATTTAATTGCGTCTAGTAGTTGTAATAACTGATCGAGATGAGCATGCACATCGCCGATTGCATAAGCAGTCATTTGTATTGTTCCTCTATTTTTATTTACCGTAACACACAAAATGCTACGAATTTATTCATTTTTACTTTTACTTCTCACACCGTTTGCACTTTTGCGGCTTTTTGTCAAATCTCGCTCCAATCCCGCATACCGCCAAAATATTCCCGAGCGATTTGCTTTTAATTTACCGTCATTTCTAAACGAAAGAATTTCTCCCATCTGGATTCATACGGTATCGGTTGGGGAATTTTTAGCTCTACGACCGCTGATTTTGCGGATTTTGCAAGACACGGACGAACATATCTATCTCACCTGCACCACCCCAACAGGACGCGCTCAAATTGCTAACTGTATTACTGAACTGCCGTCCGATTTAGCCGCCAGAGTGATTTTTTCCTATTTACCGTATGACTTAAAAATTCTGCAAAAACGCACGCTACAAAAAATCAAACCGCGCGCGATTTTGCTGATGGAGACCGAAATTTGGGCGAATTTAATTGCAACTGCCAGTTTGACAAAAATCCCCGTAATTCTCATTAACGCACGGCTGTCCGAACGGAGTTTGTGCGGTTATTTGCGCTTTCAGTGGTTTTTTACTCCGCTTTTGAACGGAATAAAAATTGCCGCGCAATCAACATCTGACGCAGAAAGATTTAGAAAACTCGCGCCTGATGCGCAAATTACCGTCATCCCGAATATCAAATTTGCAGCCCAGAAAACCGCGCAAAAGATGCAATTTCCTGCTGAATTTCTCTCCGCGAACAATCGCTTATTTCTCGCTGCCAGCACGCATAGCGGTGAAGATGAACTTGTTTTGCGGGCGTATTCGGATTTAGTCCAAAAACATCCTGATTTACGGCTTTGCATCGCGCCTCGCCACCCCGAACGGCGGGAGGAAATTGTGCAAATCTGCGAAAAGCACGCTTACAACGCGATTTTGCGTTCCGCTGAAAACCAGCATCCAGACGGCAAAAACACGGTTTTTATTCTCGACACTATCGGTGAATTAAATTCGGCATATCTTGCGGCAGATGTTGCTTTTGTTGGCGGTAGCTTGATTGCGCGCGGCGGACACAATCCTCTGGAAGCGTTGCAAGCGGGAGCAGCGGTATGTTTCGGGAGTTTTATGTTTAACTTCGCGCAAATTGCTGATGAATTGAAAAGTCTGGAATTCGTGCGCAAGCTTGATGAAAACACGGTAGAAAATCTCTCCGCCGCCGTAGAAAATCTGCTGGAATACCGAAAAAATCACGGTAATGCGGCAATTTTGCAATTTAGCGAGGAGAAAAGTTCAGGAATTTTGCAAGCGCATTTCTGTTATTTAGACCGCGTTTTGCAATTTCAAAAATCGCCGCAAAGCGCGGCATAAAGCAATAAAAGGACGAAAAAATGAGCAAAAAAATGAATGTAGAAAGCTTTAATTTAGACCACACCACCGTGCAAGCTCCGTATTTACGGCTTGCGGATAAAAAAACAGGCGAGCACGGCGACACAATTTACAAATACGACTTGCGCATTTGCCAGCCGAACGCCGAACATATGGAAATGCCAGCTTTACATTCGCTAGAACACTTAATGGCTGAACTTGCCCGCAATCACAGCGACCGCGTCATCGATATTTCACCGATGGGCTGCCAAACGGGCTTTTATGTCTCATTGTTGAATGACGGCGACTATCAATCCGCATTACAACTCATCGAAGCGACTTTGCAGGATGTTCTCCAAGCAAATGAAGTTCCCGCTTGCAATCCCGTGCAATGCGGTTGGGCAGCAAGTCATTCTCTCGCTGGTGCGCAGGAACTTGCCAGAAAAATGCTCGATAAAAGACAGGAATGGGAAACCGTGTTTAAGGACGGTAGCAATTAACGGTGAATAGATATGAAGATGCTTGCGGGCGAAATTGAATTTCAGCGGAAATTGCTATCCGTTTGCATTTATGGCTCGGAGAAAACAGCCCTCCGCAGAAAGTTAGCTCAATCAGCAGGCTAATTACAACTTATGGCAAGCAAAAACAACACAAAATTTTCAATCGCTGATTAGCCACAATTACAGCAACCGACAATGTTTATGTATGAACAAAAACGGCGGTAGTTTTTCCTTTGCACTACCGCCGTTTTTTATGGGCGCATCTAAATTGATGGTTAGTTCTATTTTTTATCTTCGTCATCCTGAGCGCAGCGAAGGATCTTCCGATAGAGATTTTTCGCCTACGGCTCAAAATGACGAATTTCGTAGATACGCCTTATGTCATAACAATTCCTTTCCGACCGCGACAGCATCATCAACCTAATCCCCAGCAGCATTTCCCCGCTTGCCTGCGCAAACAAAGCAAAATCTTGATTTGACAAAAAAAAAAACAGACACAATTTGCCCTCGTGGCGGTGATTTTTACCGCCGCAGGCTCGGCGCAATTGCTCATCAGAACTTATTTCGGAGCGATTGCGCTTTTTCTTAAAACCTTTTAAGAGGACAAATTGATGAAAAAATATTTAACTCTTGCAATGCTTGCTGCCCTAACAGTTGGATTAACTGGCTGCTTTGGTAATGGTGATGATGGTGAAGTAATGAGTCCAAATAATCCTACCGCTCCATCTGATCCGTCTAATTCTGGTAGCCAAACAGGCGGTTCTACTAGCGGCAGCTCAACTGGAGGTTCAACGGGCGGTTCTTCTTCTGGCGGCAGTTCAACAGGCGGTTCAACTGGTGGTTCTTCTTCTGGCGGTAGCTCAACTGGCGGTTCTACTGGTGGTTCTTCTTCTGGCGGTAGCTCGACGGGAAGCGTTACAGGTATAGCAGGAACTCAATTAAAACTTGCAGATAAGTCAGTTAGCGCGCTTGGCAAATCTGATGCCATTACCACTATCAAATTCGCAAACGGTGATGACGCGCATACATTTGTTTACCCAACAACTCTCGTTGCTGGCACTTTTATGGTGATGAATTCAGGCACTTATAACGACAAATATGACACTTTATTGTGGTCTGGACCGAGAATTATGAGTTACGGTCGTTTCGGAATGCTCTCCGCAGTGGGTGATGATGATGTCTATCTCTTCCAACAAGGTGAGAGCACTGATGTAAGTGCTGTTCCTGCTAGCGGCACGGTGAATTATTCAGGTTCAGCCTTTGTCGTTCAATCTAACAACCCGACTGGCGAGACTACAACCGATGCCAAAGTCGCGCTTACCGCTGATTTCGATAAAAAATCCATTACTGGAACAATTTCCAATATCGAAATCGATAAAAAAGCTATGAACAACATCAGCTTGAACGGTTCAATTTCAGGCAATACTTTCAAGGGAGATACTGGCAATGTTGTATTTGATGGTGGTTTCTACGGACCAGCCGCAGAAGAAGCAGCTGGCGTATTTGCCGATAAAGGACAAAATTTAGCTGGCGGTTTCGGTGCAAAGAAAGAATAAAAATCTTTTTTTCATACAAAAAACCTTGATAGATACAAAAAGCCCCGTAATGCGGGGCTTTTTTCGTGGTAAGGAGAAATTGAAGGGCGTATCTAAAAATTCGTCATTTTGAGCCGTAGGCGAAAAATCTCTAACGGTAGATTCTTCGCGGCATTCAGGATGACGAGGTAAAAAATATAACTACTCCTAAATTTAGACACGCCCTTTCGGATATGCCCTACTTTTTTTCTAACTTGCAACTTGAAAAACAAACTCGCTGCCACATTTAGGTTCGCGTTGTCGCAAGCACTTGCTCACGACTTAAACAAACAACCGTTTTTCTACGGAATTTCATATCTAAAAATCTTCTGCAATAAAAACGAGATTGGGCTGCTGCCCTCTTCGGTCGGTATTTTTTTGCAATTTGTCAGTGATTTTTAGATAGACCTTACTTACACATTTTTATTTACAAATTTTGGAGATTTATATGAAATTAAGACCTCTACACGATCGCGTTATCGTTAAACGCGAAGAAGAAGAGAAAACCACCGCTGGCGGCATTGTTCTTCCAGGTTCAGCCGCTGAAAAACCATCACAAGGCAAGGTTATTGCGGTAGGCGAAGGCAAAATCCGCGACAACGGCGAAAAAATCGCAATGAATGTCAAAGTCGGCGACAAAATTTTGTTCGGCAAATACTCTGGCAGCGAAGTCAAAGTTGATGGCGAAGACTTAATCATCATGCGAGAAGACGAAATTTTCGCGGTTATCGAATAATTTTTTAGGAGACAAAAATAATGGCAGCAAAAGAAGTTCGCTTCGGTGAAGAAGCTCGCAAAGAAATGCTCAAAGGCGTAAATATTTTGGCGAATGCGGTAAAAGTTACGCTTGGACCAAAAGGACGCAATGTAATTTTGGATAAATCTTTCGGTGCGCCTGCGGTTACCAAAGATGGTGTATCGGTTGCAAAAGAAATTGAATTAGACGACAAATTCCAAAATATGGGCGCGCAACTAGTTAAAGAAGTTGCAAGCAAAACTAACGACGCAGCTGGCGACGGCACAACTACCGCAACCGTTCTCGCACAAGCAATCGTTGCAGAAGGCGTAAAAGCTGTTGCAGCGGGAATGAATCCAATGGATTTGAAACGCGGTATCGATAAAGCGGTTAGTGAAGCAGTTAAAGCATTGAGTGCTATTTCTAAACCTTGCAACGATTCAAAAGCTATCGCGCAAGTCGGAACAATTTCTGCTAACTCTGACGAAACCGTTGGAGCAAAAATCGCCGAAGCGATGGAAAAAGTCGGTAAAGAAGGCGTAATTACCGTTGAAGAAGGTCAAGGTTTGGAAGATTCCTTGGAAGTTGTTGAAGGTATGCAATTTGACCGCGGTTACCTTTCACCATATTTCATCAACAATCAACAAAGCCAACAAGTTGAATTAGACAATCCTTTCGTTTTAATTCACGACAAAAAAATCAGCAATATCCGCGATTTAATCCCAGTATTGGAAGGCGTTGCAAAATCTGGTCGTCCGCTTTTGATTATTGCCGAAGATGTTGAAGGCGAAGCTTTGGCAACTTTGGTTATCAATTCAATGCGCGGAATAGTTAAAGTAGCTGCGGTTAAAGCACCTGGCTTCGGCGACCGCCGTAAAGCAATGTTGGAAGACATCGCAATTCTCACCAAAGGTCAAGTAATCGCGGAAGAAGTTGGCTTAACTTTGGAAGGCACAACTCTGGAACAACTCGGCAGTGCGAAGAAAGTTATCGTTGCCAAAGAAAATACAACCATCATCGACGGTGCTGGTGATAAAGCAGCAATTGAAGCTCGGGTTGCAACTATCCGCACTCAATATGAAGAATCAACTTCTGATTACGACAAAGAAAAATTGCAAGAACGCATCGCCAAACTCGCTGGCGGAGTTGCGGTAATCAAAGTCGGTGCTGCTACCGAAGTTGAAATGAAAGAGAAAAAAGATCGCGTTGAAGATGCATTGCATGCAACTCGTGCGGCGGTGGAAGAAGGTATCGTTCCTGGCGGCGGTGTAGCTTTAATCCGCGCTATCAACGCCATCGCTAACTTAAAAGGCGATAACTACGATCAACAAGTTGGTATCGATATCGCACGCCGTGCAATGGAATATCCACTGCGCACCATCGTGCAAAACGCTGGCGAAGAAGCAGCAGTTGTGGTCGATAAAGTTAAAAATTCACAAGGCAATCAAGGCTATAACGCAGCAACTGGCGAATATGTCGATATGGTTGCAGCTGGCATCATCGACCCAACCAAAGTTACTCGTTCTGCTCTGCAAAATGCAGCATCTGTAGCTGGTTTGATGATTACTACCGAAGCTATGGTCGCTGAACTTCCGAAGAAAGATTGCGCTTGCGATCATGGACACGGCGGTATGGACGGCGGAATGGGCGGAATGGGAATGATGTAATAATTTCCAGCAAATTGGAAATTATCTAATTCCGTTCATTAGCACTTTCGCTAACGAAATAAAAACCCCCTCGCAAATGCGGGGGTTTTTTTTGTATTTGCAGTTGATATTATTTCTCATTTAGATTATTATCTAGATACCGTTATTTGATAAACGGGCGCATCTAAATTTAGGCTAGTTCTATTTTTTACCTCGTCATCCTGAGCGCACAGCGAAGGATCTGAAGATTTTTCGCCTACGGCTCAAAATGACGAATTTTTAGGTATGCACAACGGTAAGTTATTTTTTTCAATCACGAATTCGGAGAAATATATGAAACTCAAAAATTGCGATATTTATCTTGGAGAAATTTTAGAATTATTAAATGAAGTTCTAGTGGAAATAAAAGAAAATAAAGAAGAAGGAATTTATAAAGACTTATTTTCCGCTTTAAGCCGTGAAATGTTAAACTTCTGGGATATTCGCGAAAAAATATATCAAGCAGAACCTGACATAAAACGAGATTTTTTACTTGAAATAGAAGAAGATAAAGAACGGTTCGAGAGCTTAAATAATCAGCTACAACAAGCTTTATCGCTTTACCAAGAAGATAATTTCCAAGCGGCAAAAGAAGCTTTTAATCAGGTATTAAATAAAGCTAAATCAGGTTATTTTGTCAATATTTGTAAAGCTAAAATTTATGACTGTGATGAGCAAATAAATAAGTCTTTCAATCAAGCAACGGATAAATATTCCATCGATGTTAATTTTTTAGAAAATTTATACGAAAGAGCATTAAAATTAAAAGAAGATGGTGAAAATAAAAAAGCAGAAGAGTTATTTTTACAACTTGCAACACTCACAAGATTTTCTTATTTTGAAATTCTCGCAAAAGCTAATTTATTTGAATTAAATCAGCAATAACAGTAAAGAAAAAACGGCTTGAAGTTGTAATTTTCAAGCCGTAAGAGTGGAAAATAAAAAACTAAACAGCATTACTTAATGTCTCGCTAACCAATTGATTTAAAGTTTTACCCGCAGCTTGCGCCTTATTTATAGCAGCGCGATGTAATTCTGGCGGAATACGCAACATTAAGCGACCGCTGACTGGTTTTTGAGCCTCCTTTCCTGCTCGCTCGCAAGCGGCGATATATTCATCAACCGATAAAGTAAATTCGGCTTTCATATCTGCCACATTATCAGCGTGAAAACACACAATATCACTAATACCTAAAATGCGCCCGACAAAAATATCATCTCGCTCATCAAATTCAATTTTTGCTGTATAGCCTTTGTATGACAATGTGTTCATTATGTTTTTCCTTGAATATTTGCAGCAATAAAAAATTCACGCAAGGTTTCAATTTGATAGCGTTTTGCTTCTTTTTCAGGATTGTGGACGGTGTCCGTGCCATTCGCAACCGTTAAGAAAAAATTTTACTCGTGAACCGTTCCCCTCTTCAATAGAGCCGCCCAATGTCAACACCAACTTTTCAATATCACCAAAGCGAATATTGCCTTGTGTCGGTCGAGTAAAAATAGCGTTGAATATCTTCTGTTGCTTGCTGTTCATAAAGATTGTAGAGTTAAGCCAAAATCTATTTTTCTTCTATTTAATTATCTCATTTGCTTTTTTGCGAATATTTTCTGGAATTTGCAATTTTTGCGCCGCAGCTAATTTTTCATTTATCACGATGCGGATTGTCTGCACTTTCGCTACGGGAATTTCTCCAACCGCTTTACCTTGTAACACTTCTGCCGCTTGTCTTGCGGTTAATCTACCGACTTCCGCCTCGTCATAACCGATGGCAACAGCAGCGTATTCGGCAGAAAATGTATCGAATGTGAATACAGGAATATTACTTTGTGTTGCAATATTCGAAATTGAAGGAAAAGCCGCAACCGCGGTATTGTCCAAAGTTATCAAAATTGCATCAACTTTACCGATTAAGGAACGCGCAGCTTCCAAAACTTCGCCCGTATTTTTGGCAGGTGCGGCAATAAATTTCCAACCGCGTTCCGTGCAGATTTTTGTAAGTTCGGCATTAGTTGAATTTGAATTATCTTCGCTCGGGTTATAAACCGTGCCAATAGCTTTGACATCAGGGATTAGCTCGGCAATTGCATCTAAATTTTCCCGAAAAGCTAGGTTTTCCATAACACCTGAAACATTAGCACCAGGTTGTTCTAAATTACTAACTAAACCCGCTCCAACAGGATCGCTGATGCCCGTAAATAAAATCGGAAACTTGCCGTGCGCGCTGGCAATTGCCGCTTGTGCCGACGGTGTCGTAATTGCTACTACAACTGCTGGTTTTTGTCCTGCAAATTGCTGGGCGATTTGGCTATTCAAACCGTTATCACCCTGTGCAATACGGTAAGACAAACGAATATTTTCCCCGTCTTTGTAGCCGAGTTTTGCAAGTTCTTCTAAAAATCCGCGATAAATTTCATTCAAAGCGGGATGTTCAACAATTTGACTTACCGCCACAAGCGGTAAATCTTTTTTATTTTTATCTTCTGCCAAAGCGGTAGAAAAAATAAAAAAACTGACAAGTAAAAATAAAATTTTTCGGATTTTCATATTTCACCTTCAACAAAAAATAAAGCCGCATCATACGGTCTAATTGATTAAGATAAGCACTCGTTTTCAAGAGAAAATTATCAGAAATGCTTATTCCTCACCGCAATTTAATCGCCATTTGGTTTGCTGCCCTACTCGTCATCATTCCGCTTTGTATGCAGGCAAAAAACGCAGCATTATGGAGCGAAGATGCCATAATTTCCTGGATTATTTTGGCAATAATGCTAATTTTTACCCTCATCACCGCCCTACTCGCCAAAAAACGCAAGCCCCAAATCACAGTCAAAAGAACGGTCGGAGAAATTCAGCAAAGCGGAGAAATTTTTACTGTCGAATTAGAACTACAAAATCACACAAATCGCGAATTGAGTGCCGAAATTTTCGACCACTTACCGAGTGAAGCCGATTGCAGCCAAATGCCAATTGCCGCAAAAATCCCAAGTAAGGGCAAAATCAAAATTTCATATGAAACAAAAATTCAAGCACGCGGACGGTTTTCCTTCGCCGATGTGCAAATTCGTATTCCTGATACGGCATATTTATGGCTTTTCGATCTCAAAATTAAAACCGAAGAGCCCAATAATTTACGGCTTTACCCAAAATTCAAATACACAGATAACCAAGTTTTGCAGGGAATTGTCGCACATCGTCCGACGGATATTCACCCTTTGCACTTCCAGCGCGGTAACGGCGATTTCGCTTATATCCGCGATTATGCCGCGGGCGATCCACTTAACCACATCGACCACAAAGCTAGTGCTCGCGCAGGAAAATGGTGCGTGCGGGAATTTGAACATACTTACGGTCAGCCAGTTCTCTTAATGATTGACGCATCACGCAGAACGGCGGTTAAACACAGGGAAAAAGTGCTTTTTGACGAAATAATCACCGCAGCAAATCAACTTGCCAAAACCGCATTGCATAAAGGTGATGAAGTCGGTTTGCAGATTTTTTCTAGTGAAATCAAACGCTTTTTACCGCCATCACGCAATTCTCATCAATATAAACACTGGACGGAAAGCCTGTTTGATTGCTTTGCTGACAATTCTCCGCCTGATTTTCAATTGGCACTAAAAACCGCCTTTTGCCGTCAAAAAGAACGCTCTTTGATTATTTTTATTACTACTCCTCAATACGGAGATGCGGAAAATCTACAAAAATTATTCCGTTTAATTGGTAAGAAGCATCATTTATTATTCGTCGCAATTCGCCCCTCTTTTTTGGACGAGCGCACAGAAATTTATCAAACAGATGACAATTTTGCTAACGCTGCACGGGATACTTACCATTTCAAATTCAAACAAATCTGCCAAAAACTCAAACAGGAAAAAATTCTCTTTCTGGAAACCAAGCCAGAACAACTTCGCACCAAACTTATTAACGCTTACTTGGAATATAAAGCGAGAATAATTAGCCATTAGTCGCTCCAATTCAAAATAATACTGCGTTAGCTTCGCCTCACCGTATTCTTATACTGTTTTCGGCTCGCTGCCTTGTCTTATTTTGAATTGGAACGACTAACAATTTCAAAGGAAATCAAAATGATTAAAAAACTGCTATTCACCTTAATTTTTTATGCTTTAAGCTCTAATTTTTTACACGCAAGAGACTTAAAAATAAGTGCAAGCATTAAGCCTTTACATTCAATTGCAAGTTATATTTCTGACGGAATAATTAAAGATGAGAATATTAACTTGATTATCACTGACGGTTCGCCGCACGGTTACGCATTAAAGCCTTCTGATGTAAAAAAAATAAGTAGTTCAGACTATATTCTCTGGGTTAGCGATGATTTAGAAACTTTTATGCCGCAAACAGCCGCTAAATTCCAAAATATCAAAACTAGAATTTGGCAAGAAACTGATGGAATAGTGTTATTAAAAAACCGCAATGGTGGTATTTGGAATCGAGAAGACGAAGCGGAAAATCACGGACACAATCACGATGAGCACGAGGAACACCATCACGACGAACAGGCGGAGCATCATCATCACGATGAACACGACCATAATCACGGCGAACATAATCCGCATTTATGGCTTTCTATCCAAAACAGTGGAATTTTCGCTCGTCAAATAGCCCAAGATTTAAGCGAGCTTGACCCAGAAAATAAAGCAAAATACCAGGAAAATTTAGATAAATACTTAAAAGAATTAGATGAATTAAAGAAGGAAATAAATAAAACTCTTGAAAATGCCAAAAATTCTTCTTACTTAATATTCCATGACGCTTATCCTTATTTCGAACAGGAATTCGGATTAAATCCGCGCGGCGTTCTTCGTGTCGATCCCGAACATGAAAGCGGCGCAAAAAGGATTGCAGAAATAAAAAAACTTATTCAAGAAGAAGACATCAAATGCCTATTCAATGAACCGCAATTTTCCTCCAAAATCAGCGAAAAATTAGCCCAAGAGTCGAAAATTAAATTAGCGGTTTTAGATCCCGTCGGAGCGGATATTCCAGCAGGAAAAGATATGCAAATAATTTTGCTGAAAAATTTAGCGAAAAATCTTGCGGATTGTTTGGGCAGTGAATAAACAGATGCTATTTAACCTTGACGGTTTCCGTAAAGTCTGACCACTGTTCGATACGAAAAGCACGAATATCGCGCACAGACTGCGGAAACCATTCCAAGGATTTGAGTGCAAAAATAGCGTTGAACAAGTTCGCCATATTCTCATCACCGCTGGTATACAAACTGCCTTGCACTCTTTCAAAACCGTACTTACGCAAAGTTGTCGCAATATCAGAATAAGCCTGCACAGCACCTTTTGGGTGGTTTTCATCCGCATCTGCGACGACTAAATCGAAAGAAATTGCATACATTTAATCAACCTTTGGGTCTTTAATTATTTTTGAGAGTTTATATTTAAATTTTTCGCCAGTATCTAAAACCTCGACATTAACCAACCAATCACCGTCAGGAAGTTGGCTATCCGCATCATAAACGACATAATTAACTCCGTATTCCCCAAAACTACGGATTGTTCCCGTCGGAACGGTATTTTTTGCATCAAAATTTGACTGTTCTTTTTGCATTTTTATCCTCTTTGTTATTTTTTACCGTAAATATTATGGCTTATTTCTCCCAATCCTCCCCCAAAATAAAACCAGAGCTTAAATATGAAAATTTTCCAAAAAACAATTCACTTTACCGTATTCTTATTATCAACTTTATTTATTCATTTTTCGGAATGCAAAAAAGCGAATTTAATCGTATTTGACGGCGAAAATTATCTTGCAGCAGAAATAGCCGACAGTCCAGAAAAAAGAGCGCAAGGGTTGATGTTTCGGATGTATTTACCATCATTTTCCGCAATGCTTTTTCAATTCGAAGAAGAGCAAGCCCAAAGCGCATTTTGGATGAAAAATACCTTAATCGACTTAAACATCAGTTTTTATTCCCAAGACGGCAAATTAACCGCACGACATTTGGCAATACCTTGTGCAAAAGTCGCAGATTTATATTTCGACCAGTGCCCGCTGTATCCGTCTTACGGAAAAATTTTGTTTGTCCTAGAAACCAATCCCCGCGCACAATTCGGCAAAAACATCAAATCAATCGTTTTTCTCAAATAAAAATAAGTTTGTCTTGACATTTAGTTTTTATCGGCAACAACTTCGAAATTTTCAATTTTGCTGATTTAATGAAAAAAAAAAAAAAAAATGGTCATTTCGGAACAAAAATTAACAATCCGACCGTAAAAAAATCATTACAATATTGCGACTATCTCACAAATAGCGGTCTGATTATTTTGCAGCCAACAGTGGCAAAAAATAATCAGTTTGACTAACGATAAGCAAGCAAAGGTGCTTTATGAACACGAAACATCGAAAACTATTTTTAACCGTCAATGCGGTTTTAGCTTCTCTTGCCAGCAGTGCTTATGCGGCAACAATCCCTGATTTGAATGTAGATCCGTTGATAAATGAAAACAAGCAAATTACGCCTGCAATGGTTATTGCCGTGTCGGTGGAGTTTCCTACTTCTTACATTGCCTACTCCGAAAGCAATTTATTTACTCCTGAACACGCCAAACACAAATATCTCGGATATTTCGATAGCGATAAATGCTATAAGTATGTAGTTACAGTAGCCAACGGTGATTCTCGCGGCTTTGAAGATTATTTACATTCCGACCAAGAAGGAAGAGCTGGTTGGAGAAAATTTGTAGGTGATGGTTATTTCCAAGAATCAAGCACTGCAACCAGCAGCGATAAGGGCTATATCGGCTGATGCGCGGGCGATTTAGAATGGTCTGGCAATATGATGAACTGGATGACTATGTCTGCTTTGGATATCTTCCGTTCAACTTTAACAGGTGGTAACCGTGCCAAAGGCGTAGGTGCTTCTAAAGCCGTTTATGAAGCTGGCGACCCAGCTGGTTCAAACAAAGCTTATTTGCGTCGTTCAATGATGTGGCGTGGACGCGAAGGCGGAGACATCGCAAAAATTTATACGACAACAAATGATAGAGATGATCAGTTTGGCGGCTTAAACTACTATACGCAACAACGCCACTTTTCCAATGATGTCTATACCACGGTTGTAGGCAATAACAAGCTCATCGATTTGCTTCTACCCAAAGGTTTTAGCAAAACAATGGCACAAATTCGTGATGGAAAATTCAAAGACCCATACGGCAATAATGATAAAAATGGTGCTAATGCCCAAGAAGTTGTATTTTGGAATTCAGGCACTGGTTTTTATGCCACTTTATATGCTGGTCATGACAACTACAACAAAACAGACACGCCATCTAGCTCATCCCGTTTATACCAAATGCCAGTCAATACTGCAACTGGTGCGGCCAATCACGCTGCTTGGTTTAATGTAGTTGTAGAACGAAAAGAAAAAACAGAAGGTTTGTTACAGCAGTATGGAAAAGAAGGAATGCGTGCTGCTGCAATGGGATATCTAACTGATGGTGTCAGACCAGTAATTCCAGGCATAACAAATGCCCAAACAGGAACAGTGAAATTTGACGGTGGCGTATTGCGTGCCAAAATGAAAGACACGCTTACCGAAATAAATAGCGACGGAAGCTTCAAAATAAATCCAGAATCTGCAGAAGAAGGCAATTCTGGTGTTATTAACTATGTAAATAAATTCGGGGACAGCGCACCGTATGACAGATATGATGCGGTTAATGAACTCTATTACACGGCTGTGCGCTATTTGCGTAACGGTGCTTGGCAATGGAATAGTGATGGCAGCCAAGAAAAAGCTGCTGGCAATGCTAATCCGTTTATTTACAGCAACCTCACACCAAAAGAAAAAGATAATTTCCCAGCGTTTATGTCTTGGGACGATCCACTAATCCCTAGCGGTAGTTCAGTTGAAGACGCACAATGTTATGCACCATCTATCGTCATACTTGGTGATACAAATACTCACTACGACAATAGACTACCAAATTTTCCTACCCAGTATGCGCCCGATGAAATCAAAGGCGACAATGTTGCATTAGAGAAAGACGGCACAACAACTTACGAAAAAGTAGCGAGATTACAAGGATTTGATCGTTGGAAAGATCTCAATGGTGGGTCAAAAGCAAGAGATTTATATACAGATTACTCACCGTTGTTCGGTTTAGCTGGAATGGCACATTGGGTTAAAACCAATGAAGTGCGCCCTGATGTGTATAAGAAGACTGGCAAGCCTATGCATATTCAATCGTTTTTTATTGATGTGTTGGAAAACAGTTTCACTAAAAATTTTGATCACTCAGATAAGAATATTTTCACGCCAAACCAAAAAGCATATGAAGATACAGATGTTTGGAATTCTTTCTATTTAGGTGCTAAATTCAGTGCTTTTGTTCACGAAGAAGGCAAAATATATACTCGTAGCGATTTTGATAGCAGCAATGCTACAACCAGTTCTCTTTGGAAATCATCTAGCAAACAAAATGAATATTTCCCGTTGGGTATTCCTAAAAACTTTGCTATTGCTGTGGATCCAAGAAATCTAAAAACTGCACTAGAAGATGCTTTTTCTTCTGTCAATCAAGCTTTCAGCTATACATCACAATCACACGATACATTCAATGTGCGCAGTCCTGTAACTTCGGAAAACATTCTGGATTTCACTACTGACTGTAAAGTTACGAAACTTTATACAGGTCCATCACCTATTCAAGGTGTAGATGTATCTTCTGGATATATATGTTCTGATGAAGAACATTTACTCTGGAACAGTAAGTTCAACTTATCTGGAAACTACGGCACGGTTACAGGAAAACTAGTCGATTTAGTGCGAAAACAAGATGGCAGCCTTGATGTCAATACATTACAAAAGCAATTAGCATTTACTGGCGATGACACAGAAGTTAATGACTATCCGCTCTTGGAACAACAGGAATGGACAACCGACAGTTGGGATAAGAATGTTTTGATATCTAGTCGCAAGAAGACATTATTTACCAGCAATGGAGCATTCACTGCTAATGATGTAAACGGCGACCAAGAACTCTACAACTATATCCTTGGTAATGATTCAAAAGAAGTCAAAAATGGCGGCTCTTTCCGCAACCGTGAAAAACCGCTAGGCACGATTGTGAATTCTTCCGTAACTGGTGTATTTCATCTAGTAACCGATCATTTGCAACCATATCACTACTCCAAAAAATTCCGTGCGGATTCTTGCAAATTTAACGAAAGCGCACTTACTCGCAGCAACTATTACGGCGTAGCAGCAAATGATGGCATCTATCACATTTTAGATGGTAAATCTGGCAATGAAATTTATGGTTTTATTCCCCAACCTGCGCTAGCAAAAATATCTGATATTGCCAAAGATGACGGCAAATTCCATTACAGCAACGACGGATTTTCAATCTATCTAGATTATTGTGCGGGTAGTAGCGCAAAATCTACTTTAATCGGTTCAACTGGACGCGGTGGTAATTCGGTATATGCCATTGATATGACCACTCCTGACAAACCGAAATTCAATTGGGAATTTCCTTACTCAACTGGTAGCCAATACCAAGATTACATCGGCTATACCATTTCTTCTCCCGTCAAAGCATTGTTTGACATAAAAGATAAGCCTGAACAAAAAATCGTTGTTTCTAGCGGTTATAGCAATCAATCAGGCACTGGTTCAATATTTATTCTTGATGTAGATACTGGTGCAGCAAGCCATATTCCGCTATCTGCTAATAGCGTAACTGCTCCTGCGGGTGTCGGCGAACCATTTGTTTATGACGAAAACAATGACGGTGTGGCTGATGTAATTTATGTTGGCGATTTTGCTGGTAACCTGTGGAAAATTGACTTAATCGACCGTAATACCAACCAACCGAAATCGCAGGATTGGGTAGCAGAATTACTTTTCCAAGCTGCTGACGGTGCTCAACCAATCACTGGTGCTCCGTATGCTGATAAGGTCAATGGTCAAACGGTAGTTGTATTCGGCACAGGTCATTATTTCACCGCTGATGGTGTTAAATCCGATGTGCAAAATTACGCCTATGGTGTGTACGACGATTTAGATGACAATGGCAAAACTATCACCATAACTGATGCAGATATCATTTCTCATCAACTCAATGAGCCGCCAGCTGAAATCAATGAATCTGGAAGACTTTTGCATACTTTGCAAAATGCTGTTTGTGTCAATGGCACTTGCGGACAAAGTTTAGATTCTGTCGGAACAGTTGATAGCAAAACTGGCAGAATCACCAGTCTCAACAATGAATACAAAGGTTGGCGTTTAGAGCTTGATTTAGGCAGAACTATCGCCGCAAATGCACAAATTCTCGAAGGTAATCACGGTAAATATGCATATTTTGTTGGTGTTAAAAACGATTCGGTGAATATATCTGCTGAAAGTAATTGTCGTGTTGCATACGGGACGACTGGGGTAATCGCGCTCAATCTGCTTACAGGCGGAATGATGGAAAAAGTATTTGATACCAATATGGATACCACCATCGACGAAAACGATGAAAACGGTGCGATTATGGATATTCCAAACGCGCTTTCTCCAACCGCATCAGGCGTAGTCTTAATCCTTCCTGAAATTGGCAATAACGGTCAAATCATCGGACAAAGAACTGTCTTTGGAACTGGAATTCGTGATTCAGAAGGAAGAAATCGGATGATTATGACTGATTATCAACCACAAAAACAATCAGGCGTATTTATGCGTACATCTTTGAGGGAAATTCGCGCAATACATAAATAATTTGTTTTTGTATAAAGCACTTAAAGCAAAATTTCCACCGTAACAATACGGTGGATTTTTTTATGTAGCAAAAAAAGCAAATATTGCAATATGCAATTGTCTATAAAATTTATTCTTTCCTACTAATCATTACGAGCAATAAGATGACCGAACAGATTGATATTGCAGCTATCCGCAAGGAATTTACAATTCTCAATCAAAGCATTCGCGGCAAGAGACTTTGTTATCTCGACAATGCCGCGACCACGCAAAAACCGCAATTTGTAATACAAAAAATCAATAATTGTCTGACTAATGAATACGCTGCTGTCGCACGCGGAGTACATTATTTATCACAAAACATCAGCGCAGAATATGAAGCGGTGCGGGGGCAGGTTGCCAAATTCATCAATGCTAAAAATCCCCGTGAAATTGTTTTTACCTCTGGCACAACGGCGGGATTAAATCTGCTGGCTTATTCATTATCCGAACTGCTACTTAAACGCGACGGCGCGATTTTGATTACGGCGATGGAGCATCACGCGAATTTAATTCCTTGGCAGATGGCAGCGCGTCGCTACGGTCGGGAATTACGGGTTTTACCGATTAGCGCAAACGGCGAACTTGATTTAACTAATTTCGAAAAAATTTTAGACGGCGTAAAAATTTTCGCCTGCACACACGCGTCCAACCTTTTAGGGACAATCAACAACATTAAAGAATTAAACCATATTGCAAAATCAAAGGGCGCGGTTACGGTCTTCGACGGAGCGCAGGCGATTGCTCATAACTGCGTTGATGTAAGAGAAATTGACTGCGATTTTTATGTTTTTTCGGGACACAAAATTTATGCGCCAACGGGTGTTGGTGTGCTTTACGGTCGCGGGGAATTGCTAGAACAGATGCCGCCGTTTTTAACGGGTGGCGCAATGATTTCGACGGTTCGTTTTGAAAACACCGAATTTGCCGAATATCCGCAAAAATTTGAGGCTGGAACTCCGCCCGTAATTGAAGTTATCGGTCTCGGTGCGGCTTTGGAGTGGATAGAAAAGCGCGGCGGTATAGAAAAATTCGCCGCCTATGAAAACGCATTAAGAGCGGAATTTGAAGCGGAACTTAATAAGTTAGACGGAATAAAAATTCACGGAAATAGCGCAAATAAAACCGCTCTTACTTCCTGGACGATGAAAAATATTCACCCACACGATGTCGGCACAATTTTGGACGATTGCGGCATTGCCGTTCGTGTCGGACATCATTGCGCCGAACCATTAACAAAATTGCTCCAAGTTCCAGCCACAATCCGTGCGTCTTTTGCAATTTACAATAACTCGGAAGATATAAAACAACTCATCGAGGGAATAAAAACCGTGCAGAGGTTTTTTGATTATTAAATAACTTTGATGGATTAGTTTGAGAGTATAAAAATGAAAAACACTCCGCAAAAAGACAATTTATTCAACAAAATCAGCGACTTAATTGAACAATCTCGCAGCCGTGTTTTAACCGCCATCAACAGTGCAGAGGTCTATACCAAATATGCAATCGGGCAATATATTGTTGAATATGAACAACAAGGAGAAGAGCGAGCACAATACGGCAAACAGGTTTTGCAAGATGTGTCAGAGCGTTTAACGGAAAAATTCGGCAAAGGTTGGTCAGTAGAAATACTTAAATTATGCCGTCTATTTTATCAAATATATTCACCAAAAATCGTAAACACTGTTTACGATTTTAAAAAATTCCAAAAAAAAAAAAAAAACAAGCAATTAGCAAAAAAATAAATTTGGTAAACAGCGTTTACCAAATTCAATAAGCACAAGACATCACATCACAAACACCATCATTTACCCTTTCTTGGTCGCACTATTTAATACTTATGCGGATAAAAAATCCAGAAGAACGCCATTTTTATGAAATAGAAAGCCAAGAACAAAATTGGAGCGTGCGACAACTGCAACGGCAATATCAATCAAGTTTGTATGAAAGATTAGCTTTGAGCCGCAATAAAGAGAAAGTGTTGAAATTATCCCAAGTTGGACAAGTTATCGAAAAACCATCAGATTTAATCAAAAATCCGCTCACGCTAGAATTTTTAGGTTTAACCACTGACAGCATCTACACAGAAAGTAAATTAGAAAACGCCATCATCGATAAATTGCAGGATTTTTTATTAGAACTTGGCAAAGGTTTTCTTTTTGCAGCACGGCAAAAAAGATTTACCTTCAATGAAGAGCATTTTTTCGTCGATTTAGTTTTCTACAACCGCCTTTTGCAATGCTTTGTTTTACTTGATTTAAAAGTTGGAAAGCTGACACATCAAGATTTAGGACAAATGCAAATGTATGTAAATTATTACGACCGATTTATAAAAAAAGACTTTGAAAAACCGACTATTGGCATTTTGCTTTGCAAGGAAAAACACGATGCATTAGTCGAATTAACTTTGCCAGAAAATAGCAATATTTACGCTTCTGCCTATGAACTCTATCTACCAAATAAAGCATTGCTATCTCAAAAATTGCAGGAATGGGTGGAAAACTTCGAACACAGAAATTAAGCAAAAACCCACCAAGTTAATTTTCCCAGCAATCCAAAATAAATAACGAATAATAAAATCCAGATAAAGGATAGAAAAACAACCGCATAAAGGTGGCGATTTTTATAAGAAACAGTGTTATTTGTTTTTAAGCTATCCACAAATTCACATTGATTTTTACCGAGCATCAGCAGCCAAATCAACAATCCCGCAAACTGCCACATCAAACCGCCAAAATCCCGCATAAATCTTGCAATTTCAGTTTGCTGATTTATATACAAAAGGCATACCGAAATATTATGAAGACTTACCAAAATAAGCCAAACAGTGCAAAAAATTATATTTTGACGGTATTTTTCATAATTATTTAAAATTTTCCAATTAAATGCTTGCAAAATACAAGCAACAGGTAAGGTAAAAATCAAACCTAAAATAACGCTCACAGTGGGATTAAACAGGCGGATTTCAGTGCTGTTTATTTCAATATTTGATGGCATAGTTAATAATCACCGAATGGAATTTATCAACCTATTTTGCAATAAGGAATAAAAAAATGGCAGAAGCAATCATCAGAACATTCAATACCGAAGAAAAAAATTTTTCCCAAACATTAAAAAATCTCCTTGATACAGCAGAAGTCGGCGGAATTGATAGCGAGGTTGCAAGACAAGTCGCCGAAATAATCTCCGATGTCCGCCAAAACGGTGATAAGGCAGTTTTGCATTACAGCGCAAAATTTGACGGCAATAAGGCGGAAAAATTATCTGAATTACAAGTAAAACAAGCTGATTTAATCGCCGCTTGGAATAATTTAGACACTAACAATCAACGGGCTTTGCAAATTGCCCACCGCAATGTTGTCGAATACGGCGAAAAACAAAAACTCAGCAGCTGGTCATATCAACGCCCCGACGGTTCAAAACTCGCACAAAAAATCACCGCTCTTGACAGTGCAGGAATTTATGTTCCAGGCGGTAAGGCATCGTATCCGTCTTCGGTGATTATGAATGCCGCTGCCGCGCAAGTTGCAGGAGTAAAAAGGATTGTGATGACCGTTCCCGCGCCGAATGATGAATTAAATCCCTTGGTGCTTGCTGCCGCGCATCTTTGCGGTGTTACGGAAGTTTGGAAAATCGGCGGCGCACAAGCAGTTGCAGCACTCGCTTATGGCACGGAAACCATCGCCGCGGTAGACAAAATTACAGGTCCTGGCAACCGTTTCGTTGCAGAAGCAAAACGGCAAGTTTTCGGCAAAGTCGGTATTGATATGGTCGCAGGACCGTCGGAAGTCGTGATTATTGCGGATAAAACCGCAATTCCAGAATTCATCGCCGCGGATTTATTCGCCCAAGCCGAACATGACGAAATGGCGCAATCGATTTTGCTTTGCGATAGTGCAGAAATTGCAGAAAAAGTGAGCGCGGCGGTTGCCAAAATGCTCCCCAATCAGCCGCGAAAAGAAATTATCGAAAAATCTCTGCGGACGCGAGGTGCAATCATCATCTGCCGTGATATTGCGGATGCAGTCGAAATCGCTAATTACATCGCACCAGAGCATCTGGAACTAATGACCGAAAACGCGCCTGAACTTGTCGCACAAATTCGCCACAGCGGCGCGATTTTCGTCGGAAGCTATTCCAACGAGGTTTTCGGCGACTACTGCGCAGGAACAAATCATGTCTTACCGACTTCCCGCACCGCCCGCTTTGCATCAGGGCTTGGCGTTTGCGATTTCCAAAAACGAAGCAGCATTTTGGAACTTTCCCCCGCCGCCGCCAAAGAATTAAGCCCAGTCGCGGATTTACTCGCACAAGGCGAAGGCTTACACGCACACGCCTTATCCGCTAGATTGCGCGGCTCTGCGAGTAACAAATAAACCGTAGAGCTTGTCTAACAATTCGTCATTTTGAGCCGTAGGCGAAAAATCTCTATATCGGCAGATCCTTCGCTATACTCAGGATGACGAGAGTAAAAAATAGAGCTAACCATAAATTTAGATGCTCCCCGTAACAAAAAATCCGCCGTTTTTCGCGGCGGATTTTTTTAGAAATATCTATGAAATTCGTCATTTTGAACCGTAGGCGAAAAATCTCTATATCAGCAGATCCTTCGCTGCGTTCAGAATGACGAGAGTAAAAAATAGAACTACCATAAATTTAGATGCGCCTTACCGTTATCGGCAACTAAAACAAAAACGACAAAGCCTCTTGCACGCTCTGGGCGGTGAATATTTCAATATTTTTACTCTTACTCCGCGGCGCATTCGCCTTCGGTAAAACTATTTTGGAAAAACCGTGCTGCTCGGCGGTTTTAATCCGCGCCTCACCATTGGCGGCAGGACGAAGTTCGCCCGCAAGTCCAATTTCACCAAAAATCACCGTGCCGTGCTCAATCGCCACATTTCGCAAACTCGACACCGCCGCCGCAACTACCGCTAAATCCGATGCCGTCTCCGTAATTTTCAAACCTCCAACCACATTGACATAAACATCTAAATCGTGCATCGGTATGCCACCGTGGCGATTAAGCACCGCAAGCAACATCGCTAATCTTCCGCCGTCAAAACCTTGCGTAACACGGCGCGCATAATTACCCGAATTGTCATCAACCAAAGCTTGCACCTCAACCAGCAAAGCACGGCTGCCCTCCCAAACGGGAAAAATCGCACTCCCCGCCTGTTCGCCGTCAGGACGAGATAAAAATATCGCCGACGGGTTATTTACCGCCTTCAAACCAGTTTCCAACATCGCGAACATCCCAAGCTCATTGACTGGTCCAAAGCGATTTTTTACCGCCCGCAACATTCGGTAACGGCTACCCGCCTCGCTTTCAAAATACAAAACCGTATCAACCATATGCTCCAAAACTCTGGGACCCGCAATCGCGCCCTCTTTGGTTACATGACCGATTAAAAACACAGTCGTACCAGTGGATTTGGCAAAACGAACCAATTTCGCCGTGCATTCCCGCAACTGCGAAACCGCACCAGGAGCCGCCGAAAGCTCTTCGGAATAAAGAGTTTGAATCGAATCCACCACCAAAACTTGCGGCGCAAACTTCATCGCCGTTGCCAAAATTTTTTCTATTTGCGTTTCAGAAAAAAGCGAAATACTCTCCCGTGCAAGCCCTAGCCGCTCCGCCCGAAGCCCAATCTGCCGCGGCGACTCCTCACCGCTCACATAAAGGCAAGATATTTGATTAGCCGCAATTTGATGCACCGTCTGCAATAACAATGTCGATTTACCAATTCCAGGGTCGCCACCAATCAGCACCACACTACCGCGCACCAAGCCGCCGCCCAACACACGGTCAAATTCACTAATCCCACTCGGAATAACCGTCTCTTCAAAGAGCTCGATTTTGTCCAAAGTCTGAACTTGCCCTGCTGCAACTCCCGCATAACCACCAGAACGACCGCGACTAGCAGGCTTTTCTACCGCCTCTTCAATTAAACAATTCCACTCACCACAACCACCACAACGACCCTGCCATTTCGGAAAATCAGCCCCGCACTTCTGACAAACAAAACGAGTTTTTTCTTTGGACATCTCTTTCTCTTAACTAATGCAATAAAACCTAATGGGCGCATCTAAATCTATTTTTTTACCCTCGTCATCCTGAGCGCAGCGAAGGATCTGCCGATAGAGATTTTTCGCCTACGGCTCAAAATGACGAATTCCGTAGATACGCCCGAAATTAAACCTAATGAAATTAAATTGCGACATTTTGACAAGCGAAAAAATATCCCGCAAAAATAAAAATACTATTGATTTTTAAGAAAATATACGGCGAGGCAAAAACTAAATGAGAAATTTTCGCAAAAACTCTTGCTTTTCTAATTAAGAAGTATTATTATTTACCGCGACAGGAAGTTATGTCCTCTGTCACATTGCCTCATGATGATTTTTACTGCCGCAATCCTGCGGCATTTTTTTTGCCCCCTGGGAGGGGCAGCGATAGCGCACCGCGACGGGCATTATGATTTTCTTCGATTGAATTTCTTTTTGCCATAAAAAAACGGAAATTGCCGTATCCACAATTCCCGTTACCTCACAAATTAGCAACAAATACCACTTCATAACATATCTAAATATTCGTCATTTTGAGCCGTAGGCGAAAAATCTCTATCGGCAGATCCTTCGCTATGCTCAGGAAGACGAAGAAAAAATAGAACTATCCTAAATTTATATGTCCCCTTCACTTAATCCCTTGAACTCATCGAATTTTTAATCGCCAAATTAGCTAAATAATCCGCCATCTCATTCCCAGGATTGCCGCTATGCCCTTTCACCCAATTCCACTGGGGCTGAAATATTTGATTTAAGCGGTCTAATTCCTGCCAGAGCTCTACATTTTTCACATCTTTTTTGTCAGAAGTCTTCCAGCCGTTAGCTTTCCACTTCCAAATCCATTCGCAAATTCCTTGCCGAACATAATTGCTATCAGTTGTAATGCGGATTTTGCAGGGTCTTTTGATTGCTTTAAGAGCCTCAATTGCCGCCTGCAATTCCATTTGATTATTCGTTGTCCTCTCTGCCCAACCGCAAAGTTTTTTCTCAATATCTCCCCAACGCAAATACGCTCCCCAACCGCCAATACCAGGATTTCCCTTACAAGCACCATCACAATAAATTTCTAAAATCTTCTCTTCTTGCATAAATATTCCTGTTATAACTTTTCGCAAATTGACGGCATTAACCAATCCCGTTACTATTCTTCAATGATTACCGATTTCCACTGCAAAAATACAGAGCAATTTTTTAACGGCAAGCGAATTTCTCGTTTCACTCCATTCGAACGGGTTGCACTGCGCAAACTGCAACAACTTAATGCCGCCGAAGACATCTCATTTTTACGCATTCCGCCTTCTAATCATTTAGAAAAACTTATCGGCGACCGTCAAGGTCAATACAGTATCCGCATTAACGAACAATGGCGAATTTGTTTTGTTTGGCAAGACGGTCAAGCATCACAAGTAGAAATTGTCGATTACCACTAATTGGACACAGCTATGACAAGAGAAATCCCCTTAATTCACCCAGGCGAAATTCTGTTAGAAGATTGGTTAAAACCTTTGGGAATTAGTCAATATGCGCTTGCAAAAGCAATTGGTGTTCCTGCAAGAAGAATTAACGAAATTGTGCTCGGCAGACGCGCAATCTCAACCGATACGGCATTAAGGCTTGCCAAATTCTTCGGAACTGACAGCCAAAGCTGGTTAAATTTACAAAACCATTACGACACAGAACAAACCAGACAGGCAATTGGGACGCAACTTGCCCAAATAAAACCGTATCAGCAAGAGGGGCATCTAAAAATTCATTTTTGAGCACATCTAAATTTAGGGTTAGTTCTACTTTTTACCCTCGTCATCCTGAGCACAGCGAAGGATCTGCTGATAGAGATTTTTCGCCTACGGCTCAAAATGACGAATTTTTAGACAAGCACTTTCTATCAAATCAAACGGAGACCACGATGACAAATATCGAAGAAAAATTACGAAAAAACGCCGAAGAAATCAAAAAAACCACGCTAAACGAACTCTTTCAGCAAGAAGGGGCGGAAAGAGTTAGCCGTTGGAGTTTTGAAGTCGCAGGAATTTATGCCGATTTATCCAAAAACTTCCTCAATCTCGAAACCAAAAGAATTTGGCACGAATGGGCAGCAGGAAGCGGAATTAAAGAGCATATTTCTGCCACCGTGCGCGGTGAAGAAGTAAATTTAAGCGAACACCGTCCCGCTCTGCACACCGCACTTCGTGATGACAATAAAGATGAATTCATCGTCAATGAACACGATATTCACGCCGAAATCCGCTCCGCACGCCTGCGGATGAAAAATATCGCCGAAAAAATTCACTCTGGCGATTGGACGGGCGCAAACGGCGAAAAATTCACCGACATCGTGCATATCGGTATCGGCGGTTCGGAATTAGGTCCTCGCTTAATTGCCGAAGCTTCCGCCGTCGATGCCGATAAAAATATCCGTGTGCATTTTTTAGCTACAACTGACCCCAACAAAACCGCCCTACTCTGCAAAACTCTCAATCCCGCCACAACAATCATCATCATCGCGAGCAAAACTTTCTCTACCGAAGAAACCATCGCTAATGCAATTGTGATGCGCGATTGGCTGCGTAAAAATCTTGGCGATAAAGCCGATAAGCAACTCATCGCACTCACTGCGCACACCGAAGAAGCCGCGAATTTTGGAATAGACGCTGGCAGAGTTTTACCGTTCTGGGATTGGGTTGGCGGTAGATATTCGCTCTGGTCGGCAATCGCCCTACCGTTTATTTTGCAAAACGGTTTTGATTTTTACGAAAAACTCTTGCACGGTGCGGCAAAAATGGATCAGCATTACCAAAACGCACCATTCGATGACAATTTACCGTTGCAACTTGCCTTACTCGATTGCTGGTATAACCACTATTTCGACTTCAACAACCGTGCAGTAATCCCCTACGCTGACGGTCTCGGCGCACTGCCGCAATATCTGCAACAACTCGAAATGGAATCTCTCGGCAAAAAAACTAAAAAAGACGGCTCACCGCTCGATAAAAAAACTGGCGGTATCGTCTGGGGCGGAGTTGGCACAAACGCACAACACGCATTTTTCCAATTGATACACCAAGGGCAACGCAATATTCCCCTCGATTTCCTAACCGTAAAAAGCGCACAACAAGGCTTGGAAAACTCCGCGAAAATCTTGAACGCCAACTGTCTTGCACAAGCAGAAGCACTAATGCGCGGTAAAAAAATCACGGAATTCGACCCGAAAATCCCAGAGAAAGAAAGAGCACAACGCGTCTGCGACGGTAACCGCCCTAGCACAATGTTCATTCTGCAAGACTTATCAGCTGAAACACTAGGCGCATTGCTCGCAATGTTTGAACATAAAACCGCAGCCCTTGCTCATTTCTACGGAATCAACGCTTACGACCAATGGGGAGTGGAACTCGGGAAAATTCTCGCGAAATCAGTAAAAGAAGATTTAACTAGCGGTAAAGTCTCCGATACGCACGACCAATCCACCGCAACGCTAATTAAATATCTTCTTGCTTAACCGTCGCAAAATTGCAACAAAAAAACCTCCGTAAATGCGGAGGTTTTTTAATTTCTTTTCTAAACAATAAAAAACCGCTGGCGAACCAGCGGTTTTCACTTGCAAGAATTTTATAAAAGCAAAGATTAGAAGTTGTGGCGCAAACCAACACGAACTGAATAACCGTCGTCTAAACCTTTGGTGGTTGTAGTTGAAGTTGGAACTGCTTTGCTAGAATCACCACTATGACGATGAATATCTCCAACATTCCAATCAATGAAGTCAGCTTCTACATAAGTATAAGTGCGTTTGCTGAAATTGTATTGGTAACCAAGAGCATAGGTATAAACCTTCTTCTTGTTAGTTGAACTTGCAACATCGCCATAAACATATGGATCATTTGCGGTTCCTGTACCACCAATTTGTTGCCAGTTGTAGTTCATACCAATTGATTTAGCTGCTCTCAAATCGTTTGATGAAGCGTAACCGAAACCAGCACGGATTGTGTTAGGTCCGAAGTAGTATTCACCAACTAAACTTCCTTTGTTACCATCAGAAGCTTTATGTTGAGCATTCAAACCAACTTTGAAGGTGTCGTTGCTATATCCAACTGTTCCAGCGATGAGTTCAGTTCCTTTGTAAGTAGAATCTAAACCAAGCAGAGAAATGTCGCCAGCATCAGCAACTAAATGCAAATCTGATTTGATGTATTCATAAACCAATGAAGCGAAGAAGCCATTTTGTGCATACCAAGCACCAACTTGACCAGCACCAAAAGCACGGCTATCAGTAACGTTTTGAGCACCATCAAGTCCATAGTAGTTGTCAGAAATATCACCTTTAGTTCCGTTCAAAATACCAACGATTGCAAAGTTAAATCCGTTGAAATTTGGTGAAACATAAGCGATTGCTTTATCTGGACGACGGAGACCTTCGTCGTAATAAACATTAGAGCCCCAGAAAGTATTTTGGAAGATATCGTTGTAGTTAGTCAAGAGGTAGTAGAGTGAATCTTGACGACCGATTTTCAAAGTACCCCAAGAAGCACCAGACAATGCTACCCAAGCATAACGACCTTTGCCTGTTTTACCGTTGAATTCCAATTGATAAAGAGCAGTCAAATCGCTAGAAATTTCTTCCTTACCTTTAATACCCCATTTAACTACATTAGTATCGAAGTCAGCTGATTCTCTATTTCTTTTTACCGTACCAGTTTTGCTAGTTGGGAAATTAGTTGTGAAACCACCAGAAAGATCATTCTTTTTAACAACAGCTGCATCGTAAGCAATTGAACCGTAAAGGGTGGTTTCGTTTTCAGCGTGAGCAACCAATCCGAAAGAAGCTGCGGCGATTGCGGCTACGAGTAATTTTTTCATTAGTTTCTCCATTTAGAGTGAATATTTTTGCTCTTTTACGAGCGTAATTCTGGATTTGCCTAATCCGTTGGCGCATTTTATATGCCTGTTGTTTTTTTGCAAGTGTTTTTGTTGTAAAAAAACAACTTATCAAAAAACATCGTTGATTTTATTAGAAATTTCCTAAAAATT
The DNA here is from genome assembly GCA_017484165.1 of Cardiobacteriaceae bacterium. Classification (GTDB taxonomy): domain Bacteria; phylum Pseudomonadota; class Gammaproteobacteria; order Cardiobacteriales; family Cardiobacteriaceae; genus RGIG9182. The sequence goes on from JAFUTP010000031.1 coordinate 29,192, forward strand.
ATTTTTCCTTTTCTCATCAAATTCGTTGTATTTTTGCAAATCTCGCAAGAAAAGAACTCTATTTTCACAAACAAACAGTTTGTATAACCGCTCCACTTCAAAACAAAAAAGCCGCACAAACTTGCGGCTCAAAAAATGCAGAAGTTCAATACACGGTAGAGAGCACTAGATTTATGGGTAGTTCCATTTTTTACCTAGTCATCCTGAACGAAGCAAAGGATCTGCGATAGAGATTTTTCGCCTGCGGCTCAAAATGACGAATTTCGTAGATACGCCCTGCACTGCACTGTTATCTATTATTCGAAATCGCCTCCAACAAAGCTCTGGCTTCGCGTTTATCCGCGGTTTTACCGTCCGTTGTTTGGACTACAACCAAACTTTCCTTACCTTTATCCGCCAAGCGAATTAAATATGAAGGTCGTTGATCCGCGCGTCCGAACAAATTAGAGAAAAATCCTTTTTTCTTCGAATCGCTTTCAGGACGGTAACGGACTTTATAAGTTCCGCTACTTGCATCTTGGTCTTCAATACTAAAACTCGCTTTATCAAGCGCAATTCCAACTACACGCCAAGCTTGCTCATAAGTTCCGTAAATCACCAGAGCAGGATTGCCGTCTTGCAGTTGCACAAAGCGGCTATAACCGACATTGGTATTCGTCTTTGCAGGAGTTTGAGCGGTTTGCCCGTCTTGCGCGCTTGCTTGCACATTTGCACCACCGCGCTCTAATTCCCCAGAAATAAACAAGGCAATTCGACGCGTCATTTCTAATTGCATTTCAGGATTTTCTGTATCGGAGAGCTTCCAGTGATAGCCAGTAACTTGCTTGCTGTATGTCGGGAGATTGTCATCGCGGATTTTTTCGAGTTCGGACTTGGTGTAAATAATCGCGATATCTGTGCCACCTTGACTATTTCTCGCAAAACGCAAACGGTAACGGTCGCGACGGTCATCGTCAGTTAAAAATCCTAGAAGTGAATTCACTAAACCGCCAATTCCCGTGCTCGGCTTGCCGTTTTTATTTTCCAGCCAATCGGTTTCCATAATGCCAATTTGCGGGCTGTCGGTTTTCAACTCGATACCGTTTTCCGTCCAATAACCTTTCACAATCCGCCAAGCGGTGTTGATATCGGCTGCGGTAGTGATATACGGCAATTCGCCTTTCTGCTCAATAACGCGGGTCATATAAAGTTCAGGCAGAACCTCGATATAGCCGCGACGGTCGCGTTTGATACGGTCAGCGTAATACTCGTTATAAGAAGAAATCGAATGCGGTGTAAAGTCAGACACCGTCAGCGTATCACCCAAACTTTGCGAAGATAAATCAGGCGGCACTTCAATTTTGCGACCGACATTGGCAGTTTTGTAATCAGGCGCACGGCTGAAATTATCGAAAGGATTGCGCTCGGAACAAGCTGTGAGAGCAAGAATCGTGAGGATAAGAATTTGTGTAGAAAGAATTTTTTTCTGCATTTTGGTAACCGTTTGTAAATTCAATATTCGTTTAAGTTCTGTGCTGTGTAGATACAAAAAATTCCGCCTACGAAAAATAGACGGAACTTTTTGATATTTATTGCAAAGTAATTTCAGCCGCTTTGAGAGCTGCTTCCACTTCCGCCTGCTTATCTTCGGCAAGATTGACTAGCGGCAAGCGAATTCCGCTTTCAATCATTCCCATTCGCCACAGAGCCCATTTCGTCGGAATTGGATTTGCCTCACAGAAAAGAGCTTTATGCAGCGGCAATAATTTTTCATTTACCGCCATACAAGCGGCTTTATTTCCTGCCAAGCCAAGGCGCATAAGTTCTGACATATCGCGCGGCGCAACATTCGCCGTAACCGAAATCACCCCGTCAATCAAACCTTCGCAAACTGCTTCCGCACAATTGCCGTCTTCGCCAGAGAAAATTTTGAAAGCGCATTCGCGTGAAAACAAGGGACGCAGCTCGCGCAATCTTTCCAAGCTGCTAGCTTCTTTGATACCAACGATATTTCCGATTTTTGAAAGCGCAACCGTCGTGGCAGGCGCGATGTCGCAAGAAGTGCGGCTCGGAACATTGTAGAGAATGACTGGCAAGGGCACCGCGTGAGCAATCGTTTCAAAATGCGCATAGAGCCCGCGTTGCGGCGGTTTGTTGTAATACGGAGCAACTTGCAATGTTGCATCAGCACCGCCTTGATAAGCAGAAGTTGTCAATTCAACCGCTTCCTTGGTGGAATTTGCACCAGCTCCTGCAATAACGGGAATGCGTTTTTTCACAATATCGACGGTAAAACGCACAACCGCCTTGTGTTCATCGAAAGTCAAAGTTGCGCTCTCGCCCGTCGTTCCAACCGAAACAATCGCATTCGTGCCGCTTTGAATGTGCCATTCGATGAGCTGTTCTAATTTGTACCAATCAATAGTTCCGTCTGCGTGCATCGGCGTTGCAATCGCGACAATCGAACCTTGAAACATTGCGTATCTCCTTGTTTTTGCAAAGTATTTGAAAATTTAAGAAATTGTAAGCAACGAGCGGTTTTGCCGTTATTTATCATTAGTTGTTAGCACGCGACAAAATTACCGAAATCCGCATCAGAACCGTATTTACAAAAGTTTTAATCAATTTCCAACCAAATTGGCGCATGATCTGACGGTCGTTCTAATCCGCGATATTCCCGACAAATACGGCAATTTTTCGCGTTTATTCCCTCGCTTACTAGTGCTAAATCAATTCTCATCCCGAGATTTTTTTGAAAAGCCCCCGCACGATAGTCCCACCAAGAAAATTCACGCGCCTCGGGATTTTCACGGCGAAAACTGTCATAAAAACCCAAATCGAAAATTTTCTGCAAAGTCGCTCTTTCCGCATCAGAACAGAGAATTTTCCCCTGCCATTTTTCGGGTGAATAAACATCGATATCGGCGGGAGCTATGTTGAAATCGCCCAAAATCACAATGCGCGGATAAGTTTTCCGTAAATCCGCCAAATAATCTGCAAAGTTTTCAAGCCAAGCGAGTTTGTAAAAATATTTTTCGCTAGCGACTTCTTGCCCGTTCGGCACATAAACGCAAATAATTAGCCTGTTTTCAATTTCAGCTGAAATAAAGCGAGATTGGCTATCAGAGTAGTTTTTTATACCGCGAAGAGGGGTATTTATTTGATATTTAGAAATAATTGCAACACCGTTATATGTTTTTTGCCCAAAGAGCTCAATATTCCAATTATTATTTTTAAATTCTTCTATATTTACCGCATCATCAGTTTGTTTTATTTCCTGTAAAACTAAAACATCAGGTTCTTCTTTTTCTAAAAAAGATAAAACTTGATTTTGCCTAATTTTGAGTGAATTAACATTCCATGAAGATATTTTCATATTAACAATTTTCCGATAAAATAAGTATTTATTTAATTATTTGAGATAAATAAGATGCGTTTTTTAAGATTTTTTTATCCTAATCCATTAAAAATAAATGATATTGCAATTTTACCTGATGAAGTTGCGCATAAAGTCCGCAAGGTTTTAAGATTAAATATCAACCAAAAGATAACTCTCGTTTGCGGCGACGGCAAGGATTATTTAGCCGAAATTATAGCAATAGACAAAAAAGAAGTTCGCGTCAAAACATTAGAAATTATCGATAACCAAGACGGAATTTTTCAACTCGATTTATACCTAGCAATAATCAAATTAGATAACTTTGAGTTAGTTTTACAAAAGGCGGTAGAGTTGGGAGTAAAAAGAATTTTCCCCGTAATTTCCAAGCATTGTGATATAACTTTTTCAGCCGAACAGTGGAATAAAAAAGAAAAAAGATTTCAGGAAATAATAATTAACGCGGCAATGCAATGCGGAAGAAGTTCTTGGTATGAATTATTAAAGCCTATAAAATTTGCTGAAATAAATTCGGATGCAGATATAAAAATAATATTTTCACCCTATGATGATGATAAAAATAACATACAAGAGTGCAAAAATAATGATATAACAACTGCGGCAATTTTAATTGGACCAGAGGGCGGATTTTCTAGCGAAGAGGTAAAATTTGCCAGAGAAAAAAATTGGCAAGCAAGGCAAATAGGTAGAAGAATTTTGCGCGCAGAGACAGCTGCAATTGCCGCAATGGTGTTAATTCAAGAAAAATACGCAAATTGGCAATAGAGGGTAATTTGTGGATCTACGAAATTCGTCATTTTGAGCCGCAGGCGAAAAATCTCTATCGGCAGATCCTTCGCTACGCTCAGGATGACGAGAATAAAAATATAACTAACCCTAAATTTAGATGCGCCCAAAAATCAAAATCGAAAAAGACTGGGACTGGGGCGGCTGCCCACAAGCCCCTCTTATATTTTTTCGAAAAACGGGAAAAAATGAATTTCCTTATATACGCCCATAAAAAAGACACGAAGATGACTAGCGAAATAAACCCAAAAATAACCGCATTTCTCAATGATTTATGGATTACGGACGGACTTGCCGAAAACTCGCTTGCCGCCTATCGCCGCGATTTAGAAAACGCAGAAAAAATCTTGCAAAAACCAATCGAAACCGCGGATAAAAAAGACATCGAAGAAGTTTTTGCCCAATTAAGCGACGCAGGAAAAAGCACCGCATCTCGCGCCCGCGCCCGCGCCGCACTCAACCGTTTTTTCCGTTTTTTGAATAAGCAAAAAATCCGCCAAGACAACCCCGTCGAGCACATCGCCCGAGCAAAAATCCGCCGCAAACTCCCAACTTTGATGACGGAAAGCGAAGTTCTAACCCTGCTTAATGCACCAGATTTAAGCGAACCGCTTGGTTTTCGCGACCGCACGGTGCTGGAAATTCTTTATTCATCAGGCTTGCGCATTAGCGAGGCTTGCAATTTGACCGTCGCGCAAGTCCGCAAAAGTGAAGATTGCCTGCACATTCTCGGCAAAGGCGGCAAAGAACGAATTGTTCCGATGAACGAATTCGCCAGCAATTTTTTATACGCTTATTTGGAAAAATCGCGCCCTGCCCTGCTCGGCAAGAAAAAAAGCGATTTTGTCTTCATTAACCGTCGCGGCGGACAAATGTCAAGGCAGGAATTTTTCGAAAGAATAAAAAAATATGCCCTGCACGCGGGGCTAAATCCAGAAAAAATCTCACCACACACTTTGCGCCACGCTTTTGCCTCACATTTGCTAGCTGGTGGAGCGGATTTGCGTTCGGTGCAAATGCTGTTGGGACACGCAGATATTGCTACAACCCAGATTTACACTCATATTGCCGACGCTCGCTTAAAGGATTTTTTCCAAAAAAATCATCCGCGAGCTTGAAATGTTGTTTTTTTACAAATAACTGTTGCAAAAATGAAACAACTTTGTATAATGGCGGCACTTCGCAGTTGCGAAGTTCATTATTCGGATAAGTTTTAATCCTACGGACAACCGTAGGATTTTTTTTATGTCTATTTCAAATCTCTTCTGCCACAAAGCTTTGCAAGTAAAACATCAAATAATTTCATTCAAATTTTGTCGTTTTTAACAAGCAAAAAACCGCTCGCATAGTTCTGATAAAAATTAGTAAATTTGCAACAAAACACAGAACAATCACAGCAAACGAATAGTAAATATTGCAGCAAAAAGCATTCCGAAAAGCAATCCTGCCAAATGTGCCCAGTTCGCAACCGCGCCGAAAATTCCTGTCCAACAGAAAATCATAAAAATCACAAAGAAATAAAAACTTTCCTTGCGCATCACAGGCGCATAAAACAAATTCCTTCTGCCCTGCACGAACAAATATCCAATCAGCGCAAAATTCACTCCCGACAAACCGCCAAAATTTCCTCCTGAAAAATAAAACTGCGCGGAATTAGAAATCACCGCCGCAAGCAGAGTGAAGATAAAAATCTTTTTCTTACCTTCGTAATATTCAACCGCACCCGCATACATAACCCAAATCGCTAGGTTAAAAACGATATGAAACCAAACGCTGCCAAAAATTCGAAAATGGAGAAATATCGGCGTAACCAGCCGCCAAAGCTCGCCCGTTTTAATCAAATTCCATGAATATAAATAGTCCGCAAGATGGGCATTGCGCCCAAAATTGGTCTGCCAGCTAATCACAATCGTCGCGAGCACAATAAGCTTGCAAAACAAACCAGTTCTCTTCCAAATTCCTTCTTGTAAATACATAAAAAAATCGCTGATAAATCGTTAAGGCGCATCTAAATTTAGGGTTGGTTTTATTTTTTACCATCGTCATCCTGAACGAAGTGAAGGATCTGCTGATAGAGATTTTTCGCCTACGACTCAAAATGACGAATTTTTAGATATTCCCGTTAGTAAAAATAAAAAAGCCCCGAAACGGGGCTTGATGAAAAATAAAAAATTAACCGTTCGAAAGCAGATTTTTTAGCTCAATAATCGCGGCATTAGCGCGAGAAATATACGAAGCCATAATCAAAGAATGATTGGTCATAAAGCCAAATCCGCTACCGTTCAAAATCATCGGCGACCAAATCGGTTTTTGGGTTTTTTCCAGCTCAAAAATAATTTGGTCTAGCGATGCCAGAGCTTCTTTCTGACGCAAAATCTTTTCAAAATCGATACGGATTGCCCGTAATTCTTGCAGCAAAGCCCAAGAGTAGCCGCGGGCGAAGTAAAAATTGTTGTCGATTTGCCAATACGGAGTGCGTTTGCGTTCAGCAAAAAGTTTGGCAGATTTATTAGCATTTTCTTCCGCATTCGCTTCTTCTACGCTTTGCACTTGCGCCGCCATCACCGTATCACCAACACTCGCCGAAAGTTGCTGCGTAATATCACCGAGTTGCTTCGAAATTAGCTCTAAATAACTAACCAAGTTATCCGCCCGCGCATAGAACTTCGCGGAATTGGCATTTTTATCAGCGATTTGCTTGCCGTATTCAATCAAGTTCTGCCGTGCTTGTTCGTAATTGTCTTCTGGTGCGGGAAGTATCCATTTAGCAGAATCAATCCGCAAACTGTTATCAGCATCAGACAAGATTTTTGGTCGCGATGATTGCGATTGCGAACGGGAAAAATCATTAGCGAAAGTTAAAGTTGTATGGCGCATCAATTCAAGTACGCCGTATTCCCAATTACTGATGTTGTCGAGAAAAACCCCAGGCGGTGCAACATCATTTTTGATAAATCCGCCTTTCTTATGTAGCAAGATATCCAGAGTTTTTACGCTTGTACCAACCGTCGCCGAACCAACAACTGGCTCAACATTCGCAGGCAAATATTCACGGCTTGCTGCTTTCACATCAAAACTACGCGGTTCCACGCTCCAATAAAGCATCGTTACAACATTCACGATAAAGAGCATCACCACAAGCACCAAAATCCGCCATTTCCAGTTGTGCGATTTCCAAATTTTCGGGCGGAAATAATCGAAAATTTTCGAAAACAAGCTGGCACTCGCAGCTTTCAAATTCGGAGCTGCAAGTTTGATGGTCTTATTGTCATCTTCGAGTTGTTCTGGTTGATTGCTATCCGTCATTGTTTATTCCTAGATTTTTTGAAAAAAGTTAATCAGTCTTTCAATTTCCCAATTTTTACTGCAATGCGCAAGGCTTATCCGCAAGCTTTTTGCCGCAACTGCTTGCTTATTCATCGCTTTCAAAACATAAGAACCGCCCGTCCCCTGCAAAGTTTCCGTTGTGCAAGCAGAACCCGCAGCGATGGCAATTTTGTGAGTATTGGCAAGTTCAAGCAATTCACGGGAATTTTTATCCGTCGCCAAAGAAAGAATTTGACTGCAGTGTGGCGTGTTATCCGCAATGTTCAAACATATTTTTTCGGGCAAATTGTTAAGGATTTCTGCCCGTAAGTTTTCGGTGATTTTTTGCCAATTTTCCTGATTTTCCACCGCCTTACGACAAGCACGGGCAAAAGCGATTATCAAAGCCGTCGGCAGAGTTCCAGCACGCATTCCGCGTTCCTGCCCACCACCGTTAATCTGCGCTGCAACACGCACTTTGGGAAATTTCCGCACGAAAAGTGCTCCAATTCCTTTGGGGGCAAAAATTTTGTGTCCGCTAAAACTTGCCAAATCACAGTCCCAGTCAGCAATATTTACGGGAATTTTGCCCAGAGCTTGCGTAGCATCGGTATGAAATTTTGCTCCGTATTTATGCGCCAAATCCGCAATCTCACGCATCGGCTGCACAACTCCCGTTTCATTATTCACCGCCATTACCGACACTAGCGTCGTTTTCCGTTCTTTGAGAGCCGCCTCTAACGCGTCTAAATCCACAATTCCATCTGCACGCGGCGGCAAAATTTCTACCTTCACCGCATTTTTTAGCAAACTTCCAGCCGCATCCAAAACCGCTTTATGCTCGGTAGCAACGGTAATTAGCCGCCCTTCCCGCACATCTTTGTGCAAGCAAACTCCTTTTAGCGCAAGGTTATTTGCTTCCGTAGCCGAAGATGTCCAAATAATTTCATCGGAAGAATCAGCTCCAATTGCAGTCGCAAACTCACATCGCGCCGCAAAAATCGCCTCAAAAGATTTTTTCGCTAAATCGTAAAAAGCACCGCTATTGGCAAAATATTCCCGCAGCGCAGCGGTATAAACGGTAAAAATTTCCTCATCAATCGCCGTCGTCGCGGCATAGTCAAAATAAGCCCAGTCGGTCATAAATTTATTTTTCTAATTCAGAAAGACGGTTTTTAAGCTCCGCATTTTCTTTTTCTAATTTGCAAATACGCATTTCCACTTCGCGCCAGAGCTGAATTGTCGGGTCGTTTTCATCAGCAGAACGAGCATAAGCCTCAAATTTTTCACAATCTTCTTCTTTCTTTATCACAGGTTTTGCAGGAATACCCACAACCGTCGTATGCGCCGCTACATCTTTCACTACCACCGCATTCGAGCCTACTCGCACAAAATCACCCAATGTTATCGGTCCAATCACCTTCGCACCAGCACCAATAATTACATTGTTACCAATCGTCGGATGCCGTTTCACCTGCGCCCAAGAAGTTCCACCCAAAGTTACACCTTGATAAATACTCACATCATCGCCAAGCTCCGCCGTCTCACCAATCACAATCCCCATACCGTGATCAATAAACAAACGCCGTCCAGCTTTAACCGCAGGGTGAATTTCTACCCCAGTAAGCCAACGCGAAAACATCGCAAGCCAGCGCGCAATCCAATGAAATCCACTATCCCAAAGTGCATGTTCCAAACGATACCAAGCAACCGACCAAAAACCCGTATGCACCGTCAGCGCAACTAACTTCGAACGAGTCGCAGGATCACGCTCAAACACCGTCCGAAAATCTTCCCGCACCAGTCTCCACCACTGCATTTTTTTCTCCGAAAATAAATAAAGCGGCAAAATTACCGCCACCTGCACAAAATGCTAGCACGAAGAACAAAAAAAATATTGGCAAATCAAATGCCAGTAAATAAAATGCGCGGCTTTTTTAACCACCCGATTATTTCTTATGTCCAAAGAAGACAGTATTGAAATGACTGGCACAGTCATCGAAACCCTACCCAACACAATGTTCCGCGTCGAACTCGAAAACGGTCATCAGATCAACGCCCATATTTCAGGAAGAATGCGCAAACACTACATCCGCATACTCACAGGCGACAAAGTCAAAGTCGAAATGACACCATACGACTTAACCAAAGGTCGCATCGTCTTCCGCGAAAAATAGTCGCCAGCGGTCGCGTGCCGCGACCCGCAGTGCGCGGAAGCAAATCCTACTTTGCATCTACAAGTTCCGTTATTTGTATTTATTTGCAAAACAAATCCGCCGTTTTTACACGGCGGATTTTTTATTTTTGCCGTCAATTTCTGGCCTCTTCCGTCATTTTGAGCGAAGCGAAAAATCTTGCCGCAACCGTCATTTTGCGCCGTAGGGTGGGCATCCTTGCCCACCAAAATAACCGTCATTGCAAGTGATGACAACTCACAACCGTCGCGGTCATTTTGAGCGCAGCGAAAAATCTTGCAGCAATCGTTATTCACACCGTAAGAAAAATCTCATCATTTGTCGAACAAGTTAATACATAACCGCAGCGGAAAATCAATATTCGCGGTAAAAATTAGTGATTTATTTATACGACTACGGTATGGATTGTTCATACGAAAATACTTGATGTTAATTTAATTGTATGAATTTATGCGGCATTTGTTATGCGTTTGTGGGGTATATAGTCGCCCCCCAAATCGGGGTAGGCTATAATCACAATTAGGTTAATCAAATCAGCTTGAGAATTATAGCCGCCCCCCAAAATTGGGTGGGCTATATACCACTTCGGTATGAACAGGCTGTAATAAGAGCAGTGTGGTTAAAAGAAGCTCGCGTGGTATATGTGTGCATTCGCA
>JAFUTP010000032.1 GCA_017484165.1 Cardiobacteriaceae bacterium
ATAATCCGAACAGGGAAATTTTCATCCGTGAAGAGGGCAACTTACGCAAGCTTTATTATTCTGAAATTTTAGCGCATAGGTCAGAAAATAAAGAAATTATCGCTAAATTTTGCACACAAAGAGTGGAAGAAAATATCACTAACAGAGCAATATATGAAACTCGTGCGGCAGGAGAACCAAGCACAAAAAGCGCACTAAAAAAAGCACTAGTTGCAGGCGATATAGAAGAAGCACGGACGCTGTTAGATATCGCAATGCTTGATTATAAAATTGAACAGGCAATAAGAGATTTTCTAGATAAAGAAGATTTTGACGGCGCATTATCTGAACTAAACAATGCAAAAAATAATACACAAGACGGTAAAAATACAACTAATACACCGTGGGTTTTTAATACGAACAGCCAAGGTAATAGTGGTGGCATAGGTGGAAGAAAAGCAAGCGACAGCTCAAAAAATGAACGGCACGGAGATGGCGGTAGAGCATTAGAAAAAGCAAGAAAAGCTAATGAAAAATTACAAGAAAAACTCGATAGAGGGAATTTAAGTCGCATTGAAAAAGAACGAATAGAAAAGAAAATGGAACGAAATATTAAAAATGCCAAGTCAAAGCAAAAAGGTGAAAACCACAGCAGGAGAGGTAAATAATATGCAATTTATTTTTATTCCCTTTGAGAGCATCGGTCCATTTAAATTAGATGATGATGTAAAAAATTATTCCGAAATTCTATCGATATACAAACATGAACAAGTTAATCAATATGGAAGTGAATATTACACCTACCCAAAACGAGAAAGTGATTATGGTAGTCACTTTTTACAAGTAAAAGAGGGAAAAATACGCACTGTTTTTTGCTATGACAGTGTTATTTTTCAAGGCACAAATCTTATGGGGTTGAATATAAATGAATTTGGGAAAATAACCAATTCTAACTATATAGGCGAAATATATGAAGCCGATATATTTGAAGATGAACCACCTATGTATGAATATGAATTTGATTACATCGGTGTCAGCGTTAGAACTCATTATGAAAAAATTGTTGATATCGCAATTTCTGGTCATAGTTCATATGAAGAGGATTAAATAAAAAAACCGCCGCAAAATACGGCGGTTTGTTATTACTTAACGGTAATAATTTTTACCACTGATACAGCACACCGACACCAGCACCGTAATGACCTTGTGAGTTACCAGTAGCCGTGCCCTTCACTACCCAGCTACCGTTATCAGAAATCGAAGAAAAACTCACGGCATAGCCAGTTTGACCGCGGTAAGTGCCGCCGCCAGCTGCCATTCCGCTCTTGCCTGGAAGATAAACTTGCGGTAAAGATGCGGTGGCAATCGCCGAAGCCGTTCCAGCGGATGCATCATCCGAAACTGCATCAATTTTGTTAGACAATTGATTGGCAACCGAACCAAGTTGTGAGACATTTACGGCATCATTTGGTGCTCGCCCTGCCCCTACATTATGAATAGTTACAGGACCGCCATTTGCATCATTGCTAACAATCGTCGCATTGTTCGGATAAATATCTCCGCCAATATTGCCGTCAGCATCGGAATATTGCACGATACCGCCTGTGCCAGCTTGCAAATTATTCACCGTATCCTGCAAGGCATAAAGTTGGCTGCCGTTGATTGCATCGGTAGAACTTGCGGAAATCTTACCAGCAGCTACATTTTGAATACGGCGTTCTTGTCCAACATCACCGACAGAAACCACACCAGCAGGTGTGCCGCCCGCGTATTCATATGTCTTACCACGAATAGTTTCCCTATCGTAAGTATCCAATCCAGCCGTGCTATCACCTGCTGCGACATAGGCTGATTTATCACCTAAAAATACCGAATTATTCGTGGTTTTAGTAATGTCATTACCAAATGCAAAGGTGTTATTAGTGCTAATAGTGTTGTTATTACCAACCGAATAACTATCACTACCGTCAATCACAGTTGGATCGCCAATTGCACCGCTACGCGCTCCTCTGACGATATTGCCCGTTCCAATAGAAATAGACTTGTTCCCCAAGGCCTGTGCATTTGAACCAATTGCAATTGCGTATTCATCTCCTGCAATAGCCCGATGACCAAATGCCAAAGATTCCGCTGCTGGAGCATCGGCTTGCACACCAATCGCCGTTGCATATGCACCGCCAGCCGATGAGTCAATCTCGTTTTCATGATCTTTTTGTAGAGTAACGCCAGTTTGATTGGTGTGGAAGAACTGAATTCCCTGCTCATTCATAGCGTTAATCGCATCAACAACATTCTGATTGTGATGTTCAGTCCGACCTTCAACATTGTAGGTAATGATGTCAACCTTATCTTGACCGCCAGTAACAAGATTGTTGACATTTAAGAGATCCTGCACACTGGCTGCTTGATTAGTTGGAGCTTTCGGATCAACCCTTGAACCGTCAGGATTGATATGCAGTGCAACATTGTTGATATTGCCACCGTCATTACCGCCTAATGTGATATCGCCAGTGTTACCGTTAATGGTGATTGGCTTGTCGCCGTTATTTTCATTGCCAACATTAAGAACATTGTTTAAGGCAACCGTGTAGTTGTGATTGCCGTCATTTTCTACACTAACATTGTTATCACCTGCCGCTACTGTGGTAATGGTATCGCCATCACCAGAAATGCCCTTGGTTACATAGCTATTTCCGTCGTAATAAGTAATAGCATTGACCTTACCATCATCACCAGTAGTAACGCCAGATACATTAGCGGCAAAAGTGAATTTTCCAGCATCTTGCTCAATTCTTATACCCTGACCTTGATTAAACTCAACCAAATCACCTGCTGTAACTTTTTGGTCATCAGAGTTATTCAAATTTGTGCTTGTGCCATTAGTTTTAGCTCGCCAGCCTGCCGAATTGATCGCATTAGCCGTTTGTGTTGCGTCCCAGAATTGAGTTGGTTTGTTGCCATCGCTATCGGCAGTTGCAGTTGGTGCTGAAATGCTGCCATCATTATTAGCTGTATGGCTTTCTGCTTTATTGACTTTGAAGTCAATCGTTGAACCTGCTGTTCCCGAAATCGTAACGCTCTTATCAGATGAAGCAAAATTCACCGTATCGCCATGAGTTACGAAATCCACCGCTTTTCCGTCTGCCTGTAAGTTCCAACCTGCGTTTAGGACATCACTGTAAGTTGCGGCGTTGTTTAAGTTTTCGGTTGGATAAGTTCCAGCATTAACCGATGTTTTGTTGTGATTGTCGTCAGGCAGATTGTTCGCTAAACCTGTAATCGCGCCAGTATTATTCTTATCACCATCGGTAAAGTTAATGACATTTGGTTTGATTTCGGTATTGGCAACTTTATCGCCCTCTTTCTTATCCGAAACATTCAGGCTGCCTGCTTCTTCGCCATCACCCAGTGTTACATTGTTGTTCAACTTCACATCGAATGTATCGGTATCAGTGCTGTTATCGTGCTTCAAGGCAAGCTGAATATTACCGTCGGTGTAAGAACCATATTGCTCGTCAGTACCTGTGGTTGGACTTTTGGTTTGTTCAGATGTCAGTTTGGTTTTGCTGTTATCGTTGCCATCTTGGGTAACAGAGAAAGTAAATTTCTTACCGTCTTGTTCAATACTTACATTATTACCAGCGACAAATTCCACTTGTTCGCCAGTTTTCACCAAGGTTGAGGTGGGAGTGCTACTACCGTTTGTTCCACCTGTGGTTGCACTTGCAATAACATTAAATCCAGAGTTATTGATGGCATCCTGAACTTGCTTACTATCCCAATATTGATTATTTTGACCGCCATAAACATTGCCATCGGTTTTGTTATCAGTATTGGTGTAAGTCGGATTGCTTGCTTTATTTACACTAAATGTGAATTGATTGGTGTTTTGGTCAAGCTTAACGCCATCGCCAGCTATCAATTCCACTTCTTCGCCTGGATTGATAAGCTCGGTTGAGAATTTAGAATTGTCATTGGAGTTACCACTTCCTTTAACTTTCCAACCTGATTGATTGATAGCGTCAGCCACATTGGCGGCGGTTGCCAAAGCGTTTGTGTCGCTTGGTCGGACAACTTTACCTGTTGGTTTGCTATCTTTTTCTTCCATTGCCAATGGCGTGGTTTTCGCAGCAACTACTGTTTGTTCGTTTACATCACCAGCATTAACTTTGTGTTTTGTTGTATCTGGTTTGCCATCGCCATCAACTGGATACCACTCACCGTCATCAGCTTTTGCAACTGGGTTACCTTCATTATCAACACCTGAACCACTGCCAATAGTTTGTATGGTTTTACCATCAACCTTAACATCGTAAGTTACCTTGCTGATTAAACCATCGCTGGTAACCTTCGCGGTTGTGCCATCGCCATTGACAAAATTAACGGTGTCGTATGGTTTGACAAAATCAACCGCTTGACCATTGCCTTGCAAATTCCAGCCAGCGTTCAACACATCGCCAACGGTTGCGGCGTTGTTGTTCATCTTCATCGCTTGACTTTGGTCTGGACCTGTTTGTGATGTGGTTGGTTTGGTATCACTTGTGGTTGTGGTGTTAATAACATTTCCATTAACATCCACAGTGATTAACTTGCCGTCTTTATCAGAAGTGGTTGGGGCTAAATTGCTTTGAATATTGCTCAACGCCATTGGATTGGTGGTGCTATCACCGCCGTTATTCATTGAGGCAATCACATCAGCGTTCTCAACTTCTTCATAAGTTGGGTTGCCATTACTATCTAAAACAGGATCACCATTGTTATCCACTTTTGGTTTTACCCATTTTCCAGCATCATTTTTGGTGAGCTTATTACCATCATTATCGGTATAAACCACAGGTTGTTGCGGTAAATCTGAAATATCAGCCGAGAAGATGAATTGAGTAGTAGCTTCTGATTTCACATTAGCTTTTTCAACTTCTTTGCTTTTATCAGCGTTGCCATCTTGACCAACTTGATACCATTTTTTATCGGCATCGTCATAGACAACCTGATTGCCGTTATTGTCAAAGTTGAGCTGTGCTTGATCTAATTTCAAACCTTTACCAGCCACCAAAGCGACGCTATCGCCTGCGTGAATATTGCTGTTATCGCCTTTGGCGTTTCCAGTAGCCACGGTTTCAGAATTTTTGCCAGAAACATTCCAATACACTTCATTGATGGTATTGACCACATCACTCGCGGTTACGAATTTATTGCTATTGTTGATGTGATTAACATCGCCTGTATAGGTATTACCTTGTTCATCTTTAACAGTTAATGGCTTACCGTCAGCGTCTTGGTATGTATCACCAACCTTGCTTACAGGACCTGTATAGGTATCACCGTTAGCATAGGTGATGGTAAGCGGTTTGCCTTCATCATCTTTATAAGTATTTGTATCGTCATAAGTCGCTACGCCGTCTTTCGGTGTTACAGGTGTAGTTTCTGTGTATTTTTTTAGCTGCGCGACATTGACCGCGTCGGTGTCGTTTGTGCCCGCCGCGACATGAACGATTTGGCGAGTTTGTTCTGGTATGTCTTCACCATCTTTTTTCGTTTTATCAGCACCCACAGAAACCGCCGCAAGGGTTGAAGTCCAAGTTGATGAATTTGCGTCAAAATCAGCGTTTAATGGATTAGAGCCTGTTTTACCTTTATCATATTCACCATCCACAAGGCTACCATATCCCAAAGCGACACCATAAGAAACATTTGCCGTTCCGCCAATAGCAACCGCACCACTTCCATATGCAGTGGTATTAGCGCCAATAGCAACTCCACCAGAATATATACCTGCACCAACTTTTTCTACCGTAGCATTAGTACCGATAGCCACACCGCTATTGTTAGCTGCTTTTGCCTTTTTCCCCATCGCAATCGCGTTTTCGCCAGTAGCTTGCGCGAAGTTTTCTTTGATTTTTTGAGCGTTTTCGTAGTCGGTTGTGGCGTTTGCTACTTTGCCTTCTAACGCTGTTTTTTCCGCTTCTAACGAGGTTTTGTTTTCGGTCAAGCTTTTGGCGTTTTCTGTGGCTAATTTCGCTTGTTCTTTCCAGAATGTAATTGCTTTGTTGTTAGCGTTGTAATTGGTGTTCGCGTCTTTGTATTCGCTTTCGGCTTGTTTGTATGCAACCAATTTTTCGCTATCGCCGTTGTCAAGATTACCGCTTGCGTCTTGTTGGCGAGTGTCTTCCCACGCATCTTTCGCGGTTTGCATCGCCGTTTTCGCGGTTTCCATCGCGGATTGCAAATCAGTATCTTTATTAGAAGCTTCTGTTGATTTGCCTGTGTAAGTCGTAGCGTCAGCGTTGAATTTATCAATTTGCGTATTCAGGCTGCCTATTTTTGTCTCTAAATCGGTTATTTTGTTATTTAAATCAGCTTCATACTCTTCCTCGGTCGCGAAAGTAGTGAGTGCCAAATCTTCGGCTTTATAGTCATTTAAGCCTTGCACATTGATTAGCGGTGAAACGACTTCGGTGTGATTGTCATATTTAGCGGTGATGACCGCGCGGTTATCGGCGGATAACACTTCACGCACTTGTTTGTCGTTTAAGTCTTGCAAGATGCCGTATAACTGACCGCCGTTGATGGCATCGGTTGAGTCTTCGGTAATGCGGCCAGCTGCCACATCTTGGATTTGACGCGTTCCATCTTTTTCAGAAGCGATAGAGAATGTATAGCCGTCTTCTGATACCGCCAATTTGTCATTCCATCCATAAGTTACCGTATTGCCGTCGCTGGTTTTAATGATGGCGTTTGTAACGGGCACAGCGATACTTGCCGCGCCGTTTGAACCGAAAGAAATGGAATTTTCCAAATAAGCAAAAGAATCTGAACCAATCGCGATGGCGTTTTTCGCGGTGGAAATCGCACCTTGCCCCATCGCGATACCGCCTTCTTCTTTAACTAATGCGCCTTCGCCAAGCGCGAAACCGCCGTGAGCGTTTTCTTCTACTTTACCGCCAAGCGCGGCGAATGAGTTATCGGCTAATGCTTGTGAGCCTGAACCGATGGCAAAGGAATTATCGCCCTGTGCGACGGTATTTGAACCGCTGGCAAAAGAATTCTCCCCGCTCGCGACGGTATTTGAACCACTGGCGACGGCATTTTCGCCACTTACTTTATTACCAGAACCGCCCAAAATCACGCCGTTTGTGCCGCCGCCGTCTTCGGCTGTCAGATTACCATCAGCGTCAAACTTACCGATTGCATTGCCTTCGCCGCCCAAGATTGATGAATTTACACCGTAGGCTTTATTATCAGAACCAAAAGCAGTGGCTTGATTGTTACCTGCAATGGTGTTTTTGCCCCAAGCGGTTGCATATTCGCCTTTTCCGCCAACGCCAAATTCTTTAAATTCAATAAATCCAAAGTGATTAAAAATACCATCGGCATCGTTGTATGTCGCAACAATGTTATCGCTATCATCGTAAATATCAATTTTCTTACCATTAAAAATGGCTTTAATATCATCAATGGAAGTTGCGTTGTTGATTGCACTTTTCAGTTGTCTGGTGTTCAAACCATCAACATCTAAATAATCTGCTTGGTCTAAAAGTTGATTTTTGATTGCTGAAATAGGCGTTGAACCAGCCGAACCCAAACCCCAAGCCGTTGCCCACTTGGCATTGCTTACACCTGTTTGCCAAGAAAATCCACCGGCATCGTAAGTTTGTGCTGCCTGAATAGCCATCGCACCTTGTTTGTCTTTATCAACAACTGCTTGCACATCAGAAGTGCCTGATAATGGTTTTGATTCGCCTGTTGCGGTTACGCCGTTTGTGGCAGAGCTAATCCATAAATTCCAGTTATGACCGTCACCAGCAAAAGCAGGAGAGACGGCGAGCGGGGAGAGTAAGGCAATGGCAACGGCTGCCGTTAAACCACGCAGTTTCAGGCTGCCTGAAACACGCTCACACGCAGAAGTTGGCGTGCTATCCACAACACCGCCTGACGATTTGCGGTGCGATTTGGCTGTCTCTTCAACAGCAACCCAAGTGTTGGTCGTTTCGTTATAAACGGTGCGATAGATTTTGTTCATGGCTTAACTCCATTTTTGATAACTAAAAGAAACTTGCGGCATTATCTAGCATTTTTTAATATTTTCTACAAAATTTTCTAGAATTTTTTTAATGGTTTTATTAACTGTTTTTTTTTTTTTTGCGAATTTTGGAGATTTGAACAATAAAATTCACCAATATGTTGCGATATTTCTTGCATAACAGAACAATCTCGGAACATTATCAGATTTGCTATATCAAGTTTGATATATTTTCTCAATATGAAAGAAGTTATTTTTTTAGGCGATTCATTAGATAGGTTGCGTGATTTTCCGCAAAATGCACGACTGCAAGCTGGTTATTCCCTGCACTTAATACAAAATGGGAAAAGAGCAAACGATGAAAAATCATTCTCAACTATCGGAAAAGCCGTCAATGAAATTCGAGTGCGTGATAGCGATGGAACTTTTCGAGTAATTTATACCGCCAAATTTGCCGATGCAATTTATGTTCTACACGCATTTCAAAAGAAAACACAAAAAACTCACAAATCCGATATCGAACTAGCTAAACAACGATACAACTGGCTTATATCAACAAAAAAGGATGTGAAATAATGGAACAAATCAAAGCGAAATCAGTTTGGAATTTATTAACCGACACACCGCAAGAAGCAGCAAATCTTCGCCTGCGCGCTGAACTAATGCAAGAAATCAGCCAAACAATAAAAGACAATCATTGGACACAAGCTCGTGCAGCAAAAGAATGCGGTTTAACACAACCTCGAATGAATGATTTATTGACAGGAAAAATTGACAAATTTTCAATCGATGCCCTTGTCAATATTTCCGAACAATTAGATAAACATATAGTTTTGTCGTTTCAGACCGTTTGTTAATATTTTGTCGAACAAAATGAATATTTTGCAATACAAAGGCGTATTTGGAACAATTGAATACAGCGCAGAAGATGCTTGCCTTATTGGAGAACTATTAAATACTGATAATGCTGTTATCGTCTATGAGGGGCAAAGCATTGAAGAAATAACCGAAATGTTCCATCAAGCCGTTGATGGATATTTAGAACTATGCCAAGAGAGGAACTTACAAGCAGAAAATCAATATGAAAAAGAAGATTTGCAAGTTCATCTCGATGCAACATTACATAAAAATGCGATAAAAGTTGCACAAATGTCGGGGCAAAGTTTGAATGATTTTATTGTTAATGCGGTAGAAAAAGCGGTGGCAAATAAGTTTTAATTCTTACCGATAAGAAATAGTTATTTTTCTAAACCGCCTTTTATCGGCGGTTTTTTATTTTTAATTTCAAGAATAAACATAGCGCAAATGCGATATGATTGCAGGACTTTCGCAGTTAATTTTACAAGATTTAGGAGAAAATTATGGCTATCAATTACAGCGTCCGCATCGATGAAGAATTGAAAAATAAAGCATTTCCGATTATTGAAAGTTATGGATTAACGCCTGCACAATTGATTAAGCTCATTTTTCATCAAATTGCCGAAACCCGAGTTATACCGCTATCTTTTGATTATTTAGCGAAGAAATCTAGCGAAGAAAATGAAGATGTTGAAGTGGCAAAAATTGAGTCAAAATCCGAATGTCATTCATAACTATTTATTTATAACAACCGCTAAAAAACTTCCGAATGCGAACCGATGCGATACAACAATAAATCATTGCCATCTATACGGTAAATCAGCAATAAATCTGGCTTGATATGACATTCGCGAAAATTCTTCAAATTTCCCGTCAATTGATGATCGTGATATTTCTGTTCAAGCTGCAAGCCATTGATTAAGCAATAAATTATTTCCGTCCATTCGCTAGTTAGCAGTGCAGAAATTTGCCTCTTAACATCTCGACGAAATTGCGCACTGGTAACAATTTTTAGTTTAGCCATTAACTTCTCCGAGAATATCCTGCATCATTTCTTCTACCGTGTCATAGCGTTTAGCGGTCTTCATTTCCTCATCCATTGCAAGCAAGGTGCGCACCGTTTCTTCGTTATATTCCCTACCAGCGCACAACGGACATTCGGAATTTTCCTGCTGATATTCAAAATTAAGCTGATTTGAGCTAATAATTTGACTGAAAAAAGACTTTATCAATTCCGTTGGGGTTATGCCATATTTCTCAATTACCGCAAAAGCTTGTTCTTGTAATTTAGTATCTAGTTCGATTGTGAATGACATAAATATCTCCTGATAAATAGCGGTTAGGATATAATTTTTACCGAAATACCGCAATAGAACAAGAATAGCAAATATTTTCTAGGAATACAAATGCCAAAATTTGACCGTTACCTTTTAAGTAACATATTTTCAGGCACGATAATTGCCTTAATTTTTCTATTAACAATAGATTTTTTAGTGCAAAGTGGGGAAG
Organism: Cardiobacteriaceae bacterium; assembly: GCA_017484165.1. Taxonomy (GTDB): domain Bacteria; phylum Pseudomonadota; class Gammaproteobacteria; order Cardiobacteriales; family Cardiobacteriaceae; genus RGIG9182. The sequence continues at coordinate 10,367 of JAFUTP010000032.1, forward strand.
AAATTTCCACCGTAGGGGAGGGAAATTATACCATAACAGTGATGCTAACAGTGCTATTTTTTCAATTACCAGAGCGCATAATCGAATTCACTCCCGCCGCAATTTTGGTCGGTAGTATTTTGTCTCTCGGTCAACTTGCAACACAGCAGGAACTCACTGTCGCACAAACTGCGGGAATGTCACGGCTGCGCATTGTTCGTTCGGGGATTTTTCTTGCGCTGTTTTTTGGCTGTCTTTTAATCGCAATTGCGGAATTTATTGCACCGCAAAGTTCGCAAAAAAGCGAAGAAATCCGTAATTTTGCCCTCGGTAAAACCAGCCAAAACACTTACGCGAATGGCTTATGGTTTAACGACAAAAACCAGCAATTGATACACATTGCATCACTTTTGCCAGACGGCAGCCTCAATAATTTACATTTTTACCGCCGACAAAATAATACAATTGAAATACAAACCGCCGAAAAAGCCATATTTAACAATAACTCCTGGCGATTAGAAAAACCGCAAAAATGGACTTTTACGCCAGAAAAAATTGTAGAAATTTCTACCGATAATTCTTGGCAAACAACTGCAACACCTGAAAATTTATATCAAATTGCCGCGAAGAAAAATTCTGGCACCATCGCGGAATTGCTTGCGCTAAATAGTTTTCTCAAAAGCAATTCTCTTCCGCATCAAAAGGAAAGTCTCGCGCTTTGGCAAAGAATATTTTTACCGATATCCGCACTGACAATGTTATTACTCGCGCTACCGTTTGTATTCAAAACCAGTCGCGGTACTAACGGTAGCCGTTTACTAATTGGCATCATACTCGGCACTTTGTATTACATCATTCAGGGAATAATTTCCAGTTTAGCGATTTTGCTAAATTTTCCAGCAATAATCGGAGCACTTTTACCGAATATACTGCTCGGATTACCGCCAATTTTTATCCTAATGCGTAGTTAAATGAAATACTTTCACAATAATTTGTAAGACAATATGAATACAAAAGTTAATGCACAAAACGCCGTCGAATACATCAGCAAAAATCCCCTGCCCAAAATCAGCATCATCAGCGGCGCAGAAATTCTTATCAATCAGGAAAACGCAGACGCTTTGCGCAAAAAAGCTCTTGCCGAAGGTTATACCGAACGCCGCCGCATTGACGCTCCTGACCGTGCTAATACCGCCGCCGCAAGCTGGCGCGAACTACAACTCGAATACGAATCCCCTTCCCTTTTTGCCGATAAACGCTTAATCGAATTTGTCGGCGGACAAAAAACTCTCGACAAACATGCGACTGCCATCATTGAAAACATTAGCAAAAAAAATTCCAACGAGATTATTTTGATTATCCAGTTAGCAAATTTGGAAAAAGAAAGCAAAATTGCTGGTGTGCTTGAATTACATAGTAATACGCTCACCCAGCAAGAGTATGAATTTCAAATACAAAAACGCCTCAAAAAAGCAGGAATTTCGCTCACTTCCAGCGCATATGAAAAATTTCTTGATTATCATGAAGGTAATTTGCTTGCAGCCCAACAGTCAATCAACCGTCTGCGGCAATATCCCGACCACAAAGACAGCTTGAACGAACAGGAAATTAAAGAACGGCTTTCCGATTTTGCCCGTTTTGGAGCGCAGGATTTCGCCAACGCCTTGATTGCTGCCGATTGGATTGCCTGCTACCGCGTCGCCGAAAAGCTCGAAGCAAGCGATAAGGGCATTTTGGAGCTGATAAATTGGCAAATCCGCACACAAATGAACACAATTTTGCAACTTTTGTCGCGACCGCAAAACGAACGGCAGAATATTTTTCAATCCGCAGTTCCACCGATTTATTACCGTCGGCAGGCGGTTTTTATTAGCAATCTTGCAAAATGGACACCGCAACTAGCAATCGCAACTCTTCATTTATCCGCCAAAATTGACCGCATCAGCAAAGGTGCTGCTGCAGGAAATGCTTGGCAAACTTTACGGCAATATTGCCTCTTACGAGCAGAAGCTAATACTCATAAATAGAAATATTTACACTGTTATTGTTAATATTTTTAGCCGTTATGATTATTTTTCTTCACTGTTGTTTATTTTTATCTAATTACCGAAAGAGCCAAAACCATCGTAATAACAACCATATTTATTAGCTAATTGCATCAGATTTTCCTCAAGTTCCAAAACCGTATGCAATTCTGGAATTATTGTTATTTTGCAATAGCAGGTAAATTCCTCTCCTTTTATATTGCGTTCTATTACGGTAGAAAAATTGCTGTTGTATCGCATTAAATCTTTAATAAAATCAACGAAATTATCGCTTTTACTTACAACAAAAAATTCAATTGTCATTTCTTTTGTTAAATCAGAACCAGTATTTTTATACCGTTCTAATGCATCTTTGCTAGCCTGAATAAATTGTTCATCCATCAAGATTATTTTCCTCCATTCATACTCAGGGCGCATCTAAAATTTATTTTTTACCATCGTCATCCTGAGCGCAGCGAAGGATCTGCTGATAGAGATTTTTCGCCTACGGCTCAAAATGACGAATTTTTAGACACGCTCCTCAATAAAAATAACAAGCCGATAAGCATTTTTTTCAACATCAATATTTCTGTAATCAGTAATAAAAAATGCCCAGCGAATAGTAAATATTGCTAGGCGTTATTTATTTTATGAGGAATTGCATGTAAATGCAAATTTTTATCATTTAGAAAACATCGATATTTACCGTCAGCATAAAAAAAACCACCGCCGAAGCGGTGGAAAATTATGTTTAAGTAAATGGTTTTTTGATGAATTTTTGTTAGTTGATTTTGATTTCGCGCAAAGATGTGCGAATGAAGATGCCGCCTTTTCTTCTATCCAAGAAGATATGTTGAGGAACACCGTTTTCATCTGTCATGCGAGTGTAATACACTGTGCTGACATTTCCATCGCCGTCCGAAACCACGATTTCTGACAAACCAGCGACTGGTGTAACCGTATTTTCAATTTCATACATAACCCCAGTTTTATCTTCGCCATTAACGGTCATATCCATATTCGTATCGAATACTTGCGGAATAGCACCGCCAGTGAGCAAATCAATGGAAATCAGAGCAGTTGAACCAGATTTGAATTCGCATTCATCTTCTTCAACATTGGCAGCATCGTTTTTAACCCCGACGAAATAAGCGTATTTACCGTATTTGCCAGACAAAATTTGCGCATTTGCCGCAACAGATCGACCTTTATCCAAAGCCAAACGCCAGCCGTTTGCGGTTATTTTGCCGCTTGCATCAACTGCACCGATAGAAGCAAGTTCGCTAATTACTTTACCGCTGCTATCAACATTCGGATTTTCGAGGTTATAAAGATTGCGTCCGCCGCCGTTTTCTTCCGTGCCAGACAAGCGAGTTTTGTCGCCCAAAGTTCTTTGTGTGATTTTGTCATCGGTTACTACATCACTACCGTTATCGACAATGCCATACACATAGTTTTGCACATCGGAAGCAACACCTGATTTATCCAAATAATGTCCCGTGCCGAAAACAACAATGGTTTTACCTTGAACTTTTTCCGCATACGGAGCACCAGTTACAGGTTGTGCATCAGATCCAGCCGCGAAGAGTTTTTCTGCTTTCAGAGAACCTTCTGATTTGAGCTTTTTATTTCCTTCGCTGTCGATATTCCACAAATCAACTCGCCAGATATTGCCGTCAAAATCACCGACATAAAGCTTATCTGCTACACCGTCGCCGTCTTCGTCATAAACGAACGGTTCGCCGACACCGTCAGAACCAAGCGCAATACGAGTTCCTTTACCAGTAAGCGGATTTAAGTAATACAAAGAACCAAGACCTGTCTCACTGTGATAACCGCTAGAAAAGACAACACGGCTAGTCAATTTATCGCCGTCCAGCGTGATTGCCTGCACTGGTGAAGATGTCAAATAACCGAGATTTGCATCGTTTAATTCCCAAGTATTGGTATTGGCATCAAAGTTATCAGAAGTTACATCAAAGGCATAAACCGATTTTGCACCGCGACCTGCACTACCGATAACAACCGATTTTGCCTGACCGCCTTCGCAATAGTCAAAGTAAAGCGAAAAACCGTCGTTTAAGTAAGTGTGTTGTTTGTGGTTAATCGCATTTTTATGGATATTCGGTAAAACAGCAGTCGGAATGTAGCCGTATCTTTCATTGCCATTTACATCAAAAATATGGTAGATACCGTCATTTGCCGCAACACCGTAGTAATTTCCGCGAGTTTTTGCATTATTTGCAAATTGACATGTTTGGGCAGTTTTTTCAGCGTATTGCGATTTGATGTAGTGATACGGAAATACTGATTTTTCATCAACTTGGAAAATTCCCGTTACAGGCGAATTCACAATCGTGCCAAGAATACTTACCGTGCGGTCGCGAAGCGCAACACTATCGTCGTCTTCTTTAATATTCGAGGCTTCTTTGGCAGGATTACCGAGAATGTATTCATACAAATCTTGGGCTTTCACACCTTCAATTGCATCACTAGTCAAATCACCAGCAGAAAATTGACCTTTCGCGGTAAAGATATGTCCAGCACGCTCTTTGTAAGCTTTTTCGTCGTGATAAACATCTAATTTATCGCCAGAATCCCAAGCCAAAGTTTCTAAAAACGGATAAGTCGTATGGTTTTCCGTCATTTGATCTTTGATTTTCTGGTAATCCAAAGTGCCAGCAATGTCATTACCTTCACTATCTTTACCAGCTGCACTACTGCTATAACGGCTCAAATCAAGATAAATTCCGCGGATTGTTCCGTAATTCTTCGCCAAGTTGAAGTTTGAGTTCCAAATCAAATGGTCATCATCAGCACAAACATATTGCGGTTCATATTTATCAAACTTCGTTTTTTCTTCCGCTGGTAAATTTTCAAGCGGCACGAATTTCTTGGTTTTAGAACATGTTTTCGTCAAATCCAAAGTGTTTGATGGAGTAATCGGAGCACGCAAGTTCAAAGTATCTGCCGATTGCGAGGCATATTTAACACTAGTGTTTTCAATATCTACAAACGCTTTTTGCAAACTATCAATCATCGCGTTCGGATTGTTTGCCAAACCAAAATTGCGCGGCATACCGTCGGTATATCTATCAAAAGAACTTTTACCAACTTTGTCATCCGTCCAAGATTTGCGGTTTTGCAATTGTTCCAAAGCAGAACCTTTTTCAGGATCAAAAGTAAATCCGCCGAACTTGCCAGCTAAATAGTAAGGATTGGCGATTTGTGTGCCATCACCAGCAGCATTTTTGTTGTAAATACCACCCTTATCGCCAGAATCTGTCCAAATTTTGGTGTAGTTGTCTTCCAGAACATCAATAAAGAAGTTATTGATGAACATTTTCTCGCCGCTCAATGCGCTGATATCTGGACGAACATCATTAGTATGCACCCAGTAAGCCATTCCCGCCATACCGTAAATCGGACTTCTATCAGTACCAATAGCTCCACCATTTTGATACCACTGGAAAACAGAGCCTTGGAATTCTGCAATTTCTTGATAAGAAGTTTTGTCATCTTTACCGCTTGCAACATTGTCGGTTAGCGTATTGCTGTTGCCATTAGCAGTAAAGTTTGGCAAATTACCGTCTGCCCATGTGTTGCTATCACCGATGGTAATGATGGTTGGAACAAAGCAAGCAGCGGTTTTTAAGTTACCTTTTGGATTTAATGGATCTTCCCAAGTTTGATAAATCGGGAAGTTATCTTGCATTGTCGGAGTTATCGTTGCTGGAAGCTCATAAGGCAATTCACCGCGAACAATCGGTTCTTCACCGTCATCCGCCCAAGCACCATTACGCAAATAACGAACTGCAGTGTAATACAACTCCGCTACAGGATCTTTCGCGTCATAAGGTGCAGCATCACCGAATTTATTCAAATAGTTGATAACACCAGAATTTGCAAGTCCCGAAGCAGAGTCAGGATTCAAAATAAATCTACCTTTATCGTCCCATTCTGCTGCATCGCCGTATTTTCCGTAACCGCCGACATTTTTCATTTTTGCCCGCAAAACGCCGCCATCGACTTTATCTCCGTCCGCTGGTTCTTCCCCACTGTCTTTACCAGTCATATAACCCATTGCGGCAACACGCATTCCTGCCGATGCTTTTTCTTGCAAAATCCCAGTCGGTTTTACATCTTTTTTACCATCTTTTTGGTATTCAACAACGACATTGAACCATTTTGCAGATTTTTCCTTTACACCAGTTGCTGAAACTGCCGTATTCGGAATTTCCTCTGCCACACCTTGCAATGTCAAATGAAAACCTGTGCCTTCACTAGTAAAGTTCAGACCTTTTGCACCAGTTTCCTCAATTTTTTTCGCTACCGAATGCGGCAACAATTTATTCAAAAAGTCTTTATCACCAGTAATAGAACTATCCAATGTGCGGTTTTTGAATGTCGCCATTACTTGGTTTCTGCTGCTCAAAAATTTATTCGTATTTTGCTCACCAGACCACAGCATCGCACGGCGTAAATAAGTAGAGCTATCTGTATCCGCGTCTGTGTAATTATTTATCGCACTTCCGACACCTTTTGCACGATTTCCGCCTGTCAATGTTTGACGGAAAATATCTAAAGCAGACATCGTCAGGAAGTTCATCACATTTCCTGACCATTCATATTCACCACTACACAAACCGACATAACCGTTTTGAGTTTCAGCAGGACGGGTATATCTGAAATAACCGTCGCCAAATTCTGCAAACGAACCATCTACCTGATTATGTTTGCTCGTCCAACCGCCAGTTGCACCGTGCTCAATGGTTTGCACATATTCATAACAGGCATTGTTATCAAAGTATCCGTGAAATCTTTCCTTGTTTTTTTCACTTAATAATTCTTTATTCAAGGAATTTGTAGAAGAATACGCCGCACCAGCAGTCGGATACTCTACCGATACTGCCAAAACAACTGCTGGTTTTTTATTTTTTCCCGCATTGCTATAAAGGGGATCGCCTTGCACATCAGGAACTGATGCCGCGAAAGAATTAGCAGCGAATGCTGCAACAAGTGTATTGATTGCTAATGTGATTTTTTTATACTTAAACATAGTCTCGACCTCAAAAAACTTTCTTGGAAATTGCGCTATATAAATCGCGTCGGTCGAAACAGTTTTTCATATACCAAAAAGCTTAAATATCAAGAATGACAAAAATTGTCATTTCTCAAAAACAGCCGTTCTGGTCTAGCATTGCGGCGAATATCAGCCAAATCCTCCGCTTGGAAAAATGAAAAATATTTAATTCTTACAAAAATTGTCATAACATATTTTCACCCAAGCTTAATAATTTCAGCAAGAAAGAAAAAACGCAGGAAACAAATCCTGCGTTTTTATGTTTATCTGACATTTTTTGTCGTTTGAACGAGCCGTTAAACTTCTTTCGGAGCAGCGGCTTTAATTTCAGCAGATGCTCTATCGGCGTAATTTTTCTCGAAGTTTTCGTTAAAGCGTTTTGCCAAATTATTTGCTTGCGCTGCATAAGCTGCTTTATCCGCCCAAGCATTTTGCGGTTGCAAAATATCATCAGGCACGCCAGAGCATTTAGTAACTACCGCAAATCCAAAACGCGGATCTTCTACCGTCGGAGCATTTGCTAATTCACCGTTATTGATAGCATCAACAATCGCACGCGAGAATTTCAATTTAATCCGTTCGCCGACACCGTAACCGCCGCCAGCCCAGCCAGTATTCACTAACCAAACATTCACATTGTTTTCACGGATTTTTTCTGCCAAAAGTTCAGCGTATTTTGTCGGATGCCAAACCATAAACGGCGCACCAAAACAAGTTGAGAATGTCGCTTGCGGCTCGGTGATACCAACTTCTGTTCCCGCAATTTTCGCGGTATAACCAGAAATAAAGTGATACATCGCTTGGGCAGGAGTGAGTTTAGAAACTGGCGGCAAAATACCGAAAGCATCGCAAGTTAAGAAAATTACATTTTTCGGCTGACCAGCAACACAAGGAATTCTTGCATTGTTGATATGTTCAATCGGATAAGAAGCACGAGTGTTTTCGGTAATCGTGGTGTCGGTGAAATCAACTTCGTGTTTTTCGTTCAAAACTACATTTTCTAGCACCGCACCAAATTTAATCGCACCGAAAATATCTGGTTCTTTTTCTGCTGATAAATCAATAGCTTTTGCATAACAGCCGCCTTCGATATTGAACACACCAGTTTTCGTCCAAACATGTTCATCATCACCAACCAAATCACGGTTCGGATCGGCAGAAAGCGTAGTTTTACCCGTTCCTGATAAACCAAAAAGAATAGTTGAAGTTTGACCGCCCTTCTCTACAGTAGCCGAACAGTGCATTGACAATTCACCGCGCAGTGGCATCAAATAATTCATCAGAGTAAATACGCCTTTCTTCATTTCGCCTGCGTATTCAGTTCCGAGAATTACCATTTCTTTGCGTTCAAAAGACAAATTGATTGAACTTTCGCTAGTTACACCTTCAACCGATTTATCCGCTGGACAATTGCCCGCATTGAAAATTACGAAATCTGGTTCGCCGTAATTTGCCAACTCTTCTGCCGTCGGACGGATAAGCATATTGTTCATAAACAATGCGTGATACGGACGAGTAGTGATTACACGGATTTTTAAGCGATATGAATGCTCCCAACCAGCGTATCCGTCGAATACATAAACATTTTTTGCTTTATTAAGAAAATCTACGGCGATTTTGCGGTTAGCGATAAAAGATTCATCAGAAAACGGAATATTTATCTCGCCCCACCAAACATTATTTTGTGAATCAGCGTGCTTAACAATTCTCTTATCTTTTGGCACACGACCAGTTTTCGCCCCAGAATACGCTACCAACGCGCCGCTCGACGCAATTGTGGCATTCGCATCATCTTCAAATGCCCGTTGATATAAGGCAGCAGGCGCAATATTGCGAAACGCTTCTTGATTGATGCCGTATTGAGCAAGATTAAGAGATTTTTTAGCAAGGATAGCCATAGAAATTTTCTCCAAAATATAAAAAACCGCCAAAGACGGTGAGAAATAAGAACATCAAGAAAATAACAATTCTTGACAAAAATTAAAGTAGATAAAGTTTAGCAATTTATGATTTCTCTGGCTTGTCTTATTGAGCAAAATCGACAAATTTTGTCAATTAGGCAATAAATTCGGACATTTTTTGTCGCAATTGCTAAATAAAAACGGTTTTTAGCTGTATTTACAAAAGCGGAAATATTAAACAATCGTTAATAAATACTGGCAATTGCCAAATTGTGATAAAAAAGCGGCGGGTGTTTTTGTTTCTGACAAAAAATGTCGAGCTGTTCATCTAGATGGCTTTGTTTGCAATTTAGCTTTTATGCAAACAGAACGGCTTAATATTCTTTGTTAGCTTAACTATCCCGTTATGTCATAAGAAAAATCCTTCATATGACCCAGCTCCCGCAAGGGAGCTTTTTTATTGCTCAAAATTTACTGGGCGTATCTAAATTTATAGGGTTAGGTCTATTTTTACCCTCGTCTTCCTGAGTGCAGCGAAGGATCTGCCGATAGAGATTTTTCGCCTACGGCTCAAAATGACGAATTTTTCGATACGCCCTACTGACAAAAATTGTCATTTTCCTACGGCATCAAAGAACAATTTTGTCGCGATATTCTTCATTTCAATTAACAAATTTTGTTATCTGACGGTTAAAATACGGGCATTTTGTGTATCAGATTGAGGAAATTTATGCAGGACGCGATTTTGGCTTTGGCTGATGGAAGTGTTTTTCGTGGTCGTTCGATTGGTGCGGAAGGCAAGCAGTGTGCCGAATTGGTTTTTAATACAGCGATGACTGGCTATCAAGAAATTCTCACCGATCCGTCATATCTCGGGCAAATCGTAATTCTGACTTATCCGCATATCGGCAACACGGGCATCAATAGCCTTGATGTCGAATCCGACAAAATTCAGGCTTCTGGTTTAGTGGTGCGCGATGCGCCGCGTTTTTATAGTTCTTGGCGGGCGGAAGGCTCACTTTCTGATTATTTACGCACTAACGGCATTGTGGCGATTGCTGATGTTGATACACGGGAATTAACTCGCCGCTTACGCACACACGGCTCGCAAAACGCCTGTATCATCGCGGGCGGTGATATCGATGAACCAGCGGCAATTCGTGCCGCAAAACGCCATCCTTCGATGAAAGGTCGTTCTCTTGCTGAACAAGTTTCGATTAAGGAAGTCGAACCGTATAACCAAGAAAGCATCTGGGATTACAAGGAAAACGCTTACCGCACAGAAAGCAAAACTTTTTTCAATGTCATCGCTTATGACTTCGGCATTAAGCGCAATATTCTGCGTTTGCTTGCGGCAGCTGGCTGTCAAATTACGGTTGTCCCAGCGGATACGCCAGCTTCTGATGTGCTGGAAATGCAGCCAGACGGTGTATTTTTATCTAATGGTCCTGGCGATCCTGAACCGCTGGAATTACAAATTCACGCCGCAAAAGCTTTCATTTCCGCGGGCATTCCGCTTTTCGGTATTTGTCTTGGTCATCAGCTGCTCGGGCTAGCGGGTGGCGGTAAAACGGTAAAAATGAAATTCGGCCATCACGGCGCAAATCATCCTGTGAAAGATTTACAAACGGGACGCGTGCTGATTACCTCGCAAAATCACGGTTTTGCTGTTGATGAAAAATCTCTGTCGCGGGATATTGTCGCGACGCACCGTTCGCTTTTTGACGGTAGTTTGCAGGGAATCGCTTGGAAAAACCGCCCTGTATTCGCATTTCAAGGGCATCCAGAAGCATCTCCTGGTCCTGATGATGCACAGGTTTTGTTTTCTCGTTTTATTGAAGCGATGCGCGAACGGCAAGCACTAACTGGTAAAAAAACCGCTGCCAAAGCTGAAAGCAAAAACGAAGAACATACAGAGAAAACAGAAAAAGCGGCAGAAACTCAAACAGACAATCAAGCCGTAAATCAAAACACAGCGCAACAAAGCGAAAATCAAGCTAGCGCAATTCAAACGGAAAAACCTCTGCCAAAAATCGAACTGCCAGAGCAAGAAGAAGCCGAAATGGAAATCAGCGATTTACTCAACGACTGATGGAATAAAACACCGCCTTTTTGGCGGTTTTTATTGACGGCTCAACGAATTCAAGAAATACAGAAATTAAATAAATCGGAAATTACTTATGTCCAAACGCACAGACATTAAATCAATTCTCATCATTGGTGCAGGTCCGATTGTTATCGGTCAGGCTTGCGAATTTGACTATTCGGGAGCGCAGGCTTGTAAAGCTTTGAAGCGCGAAGGCTACCGCATAATTTTGGTTAATTCCAACCCTGCCACGATTATGACCGACCCCGAAATGGCAGACGCAACCTACATCGAACCGATTAAATGGCAGACGGTAGAAAAAATCATCGCCAAAGAAAAGCCCGATGCAATCCTGCCAACAATGGGCGGACAGACGGCTCTGAATTGTGCTTTGGATTTAGCTCGTAACGGCGTGCTGGAAAAATACGCTGTCGAGCTGATTGGTGCTTCGGTCGATGCTATTTCCACTGCGGAAGACCGCGATTTATTCAAAAAAGCGATGAACGAAATCGGTTTAGAAAGTGCCAAATCATTTGCCGTGCATTCGATGCAAGAAGCTCGCGAAGCGCAAGCAAAACTCGGTTTTCCTGTAATTGTCCGCCCTTCTTTCACGCTGGGCGGCTCGGGCGGCGGTATTGCCTATAACAAAACCGAATTTGAAGAAATTGTGGCGCACGGTTTGGATTTATCCCCTACTACCGAAGTTTTGCTAGAAGAATCTTTGCTCGGCTGGAAAGAATTTGAGATGGAAGTTGTGCGCGATAAAAACGACAACGCCATCATTGTTTGCTCGATTGAAAACTTCGACCCGATGGGCGTGCATACGGGCGATTCCATCACCGTCGCGCCTGCACAAACTTTAACCGACAAGGAATATCAAAGAATGCGCAACGCCTCAATTGCGATTTTGCGCAAAATCGGGGTAGAAACTGGCGGTTCGAATGTGCAATTTGCGGTAAATCCAAAGAACGGTCGTTTGATTGTTATTGAAATGAATCCACGGGTTTCCCGCTCATCGGCCTTGGCATCAAAGGCAACTGGTTTTCCGATTGCATCTGTTGCGGCAAGGCTTGCAGTCGGTTATACGCTCGATGAACTGAAAAATGAAATCACTGGCGGTGCAACTCCTGCCTCGTTTGAACCGACAATTGACTATGTTGTCACCAAAATTCCTCGTTTTGATTTTGCGAAATTCAAACAATCGGACAATCATCTTGATACGCAAATGCGTGCGGTCGGCGAAGTTATGGCAATTGGTCGCACTTTCAAAGAAAGTTTGCACAAGGCAATCCGCTCGCTCGAAGAAGGTCATCTCGGATTTGACCGTATCGGATTTGATAACCGTGAAAAATCTAATTCGCTCTCTGATTATGTTTCTGTGCCGACACCGCAACGGATTTTCTATGTAGCAGAAGCTCTGCGCCAAGGCTGGACGGTAGAACAAGTTTATGACGCAACTTCTATCGACCCTTGGTTTTTGGCACAAATTGCGGAACTTATCGCAATGGAATACCGCATCGGTAGCGGGATTTTCAGTCTAGATGACCCAGAAGTTATGCTGGAATATAAACGAGCTGGCTTTTCGGATTATTCGCTCGGTAAGCTAGTCGGCAAAACGGAAGCACAAATCCGTGAAATGCGTTGGGATAACGGTATTCGTCCTGTTTATAAACGAGTAGATTCCTGTGCAGCAGAATTCGCTAGTCAGACGGCTTACATGTATTCCACTTACGAAAAATTCTGCGAGGCAATGCCGACTGGTAACCGCAAAATTATGATTTTGGGCGGAGGTCCAAACCGTATCGGACAAGGCATCGAATTCGATTATTGCTGTGTGCATGCAGCTCTGGCACTAAAAGAAGACGGTATCGAAACAATTATGGTCAATTGCAATCCTGAAACAGTTTCTACCGATTTCGATACCGCTGACCGTCTCTATTTCGAACCGCTCACCTTGGAAGATGTGCTGGAAATTGTGAATGTAGAACAACCAAGCGGTGTAATTGTGCAATACGGCGGACAAACTCCGCTCAAACTCGCAAGAGCCCTGGAAGCGGCAGGAGTTCCAATTATCGGCACTAGCCCTGATGCTATCGACCGCGCCGAAGACCGCGAACGCTTCCAGCAACTCATTAAAGATTTAGGCTTTTTACAACCGCCAAACCGCACCGCAACTGATGCCGATTCTGCTATCGCCAAAGCGCGTGAAATCGGCTATCCGTTAGTAGTTCGCCCGTCTTATGTCTTGGGCGGTCGCGCAATGGAAATTGTTTATAACGATCAAGAACTACGCGCTTATATGAAAGAAGCGGTAAATGTTTCCCCAGAAGCACCAGTTTTGTTGGATAGATTTTTAGACAATGCGGTGGAAGTCGATATCGATATCATTTGCGACGGCAACAATGTGGTAGTCGGCGGAATTATGGAACATATCGAAGAAGCAGGCGTGCATTCTGGTGATTCTGCATGTTCGCTACCCCCCTACCGTCTTGCTCCTGAAATTGTCGAGGAAATCGCCGCACAAGCCGCACAAATGGCGCAATCGCTGGGAGTTGTCGGTTTGATGAATGCTCAGTTTGCGGTAAAAGGTTATGACATTTATATTTTGGAAGTAAATCCACGGGCTAGCCGCACCGTACCATTTGTTTCCAAAGCAACTGGACGACCTTTGGCAAAAATCGCTGCCCGTTGCATGACAGGAAAATCTCTACCGTCGCAAGGTATCACGACTGCGGTTAATCCTCGCCGTTATGCGGTAAAAGAAGCGGTTTTCCCATTTGCAAAATTCCACAATGTCGATCCAATTTTGGGTCCAGAAATGAAATCAACAGGCGAAGTTATGGGCGTTGGCGACACTTTTTCAGAAGCATTCGGAAAAGCCGTGCGCGCAACTGGCGAAAATCTCCCCAAAGCTGGCTGCAATGTATTTTTATCGGTAAAAGATGCGGATAAACCAATGGCAGTGGAAATTTGCCGTATTTTGGCAGATAGCAATTGCCGCATCACCGCAACCGACAAAACCGCACAATATTTACAAGAACATGGGATTAAATGCGAACTTGTAAATAAAGTTGCACAAGGTCGTCCGCATATCGTCGATCACATCATCAACGGTGATATTGATTTCATCGTCAATACCACCGATAGCAAACGCGCAGTCGCAGATTCTTACGATATTCGCCGTAATGCGCTGATGCATAAAGTCTTCTATTGCACAACAATTGCAGGCGGATTGGCGGCAGCAGCAGCTATTGCCGAATCCGATAAAGAAGAAATCGTGCGCTGCTTACAAGAAATACACAGAAATATTCGCCATTGATTTAGCGGAAATTAAATGCAACAAAAAAAGCCTGTTGGAAAAAAACAGGCTTTTTTGTATGTTAAAGGTGTTGTTTAGTTCAAATTAGAACATCGCAATAGTAGGAACTATAACTTTTGCTGCTATCAACAATACAATCTCTACACAAAGCAGAACAAAAAGTGCTGCAAGAGAAGTATACACCGCCTTTTTCATTACTTTAAGCAGATGATTTTGGTTATGACAAACAAAATTGAGCTGTTTATCCTCAACTGCAGTGTCGTTCTCTACTTCTTTTTTTGCTGGCGTGTCTTTTTCTTGTTTTTCAACAACTTCTGCTACCGTTTTAGAACTTACATTCGCAGATTTAACATCAGTTTTCTTTTCCTTACGAACTCTTTTTTTCGCTGTTTTTTTCGGAGCTTGTTTTTTTTCTGGAACTGGCAGCTCAACTATTTCAAACTGAAAAACAGTTTTTGCAATTTCCAATATTTTGAAGAAATCATCTGTTTTTCCCCATTGAGTGGATACAAAATAAGCTTGACCTTCAAAGGAAAGTTGTTCCTCCTGTGCAACAAAATATCTGTTAGCTGCATCTTGCGGTAATTTGCTTGTATCAACAATCGCATTTGGACGCATTGCAAATACATCATTAAATTTTTCCCTAAATTCTGCAAAAGTATTAACAGTTTTAGCAGCTTCTTGGAAAACTTTAAGAACAATTCTTCTTTTGTTGTATTCACCAGTGCCGTTAAATGAATATTTAGTATATTCAGCCATAATAAAGTTACCTCATAGGTTTAATTAAAAACAATTTTTTTGAAAAGGAATTTGAATAATACAGTGAAAAATTATTTTTGTGAATATATATTACATATTTTTACACATAAATTAAACATTTACATCAATTATCTATGCTTCTATGAATATTTATCTCGCAAAATAAATGCTTTTTGACGGTTTAGACAGACTTATACAAGTATCATTGAATGCTTAAAACGATTGTTTTGTATCTATACTCACTTTTAGCTCGGTATATCTGGGTAATGTAACGCCCTTAATACGATTTATGGATTTGTCAGCAAGCAAAATACTTATCTGATATTCCTGATTAGCTGGAAATTTTTGCGAAATTAAAAAATCATTCATCCGTTTGTTGATTATTTCAAATCGGTTTTAGCGACAAAATCTTGCAGTTCCTGTTCGGTACAAGTCCGCCCACAATACTCACACTTAAACCCACCTATTTTGGGATTAAACGAAATAGGTGCAGAACAACCGATACATTTGTAATTGGTAACGCTCATAGTTTCAGGCTGCCTGAAAATTAAAACCGCAACTGTAAATTAAGTTTAAAATACAATTCACCCTTTTCAACAAACAAAGAACCATAGCGGTGTCGTGTTGTTGATGGTGTATCAAAACGAATATTTTGATATAAATAATTTTCCAATCGTTCTAAATCGGTAATATGATAAGCCACTTGCTCTCCGTCTTGTTTCACCACAATCGTTCCTTGTGCTAAATATTGACCATTCCATTTACTTCCAGCAAAAAATCCTAATAAAATAGCTACTAATAATTTTTTTATTTTAATTTTTAAGCCAATTAAATCAGTTGAAAATAATTTAGCATATTGAGCAAATACAGCATTTAAATTGTCATCAATTTTATTTGTACGATTGTGATGAAATTCCAATAACATTAGCGAAATCAATTTAGGCATACAAGTATCTACTAAATCTAAATTATATGCCATTGTAGTTTGTTCTATTCTATCAAAACACAATTCACCGCCATTTTCATAAATGGCAGAAATTCTATCTTTTAATTTTGTTCGCGTATCAATAGCATTGATTTTATCTAATAATTTAGGCGATAAATTTTTTACTTTGTAAATAAAATTTGTATTGCCAGACGCATTAAGTAAAGTTGGTTTATTTCCCAAATATGATTTAATACCAAAACCGTTATCTATATATTTTATATCTTGATTTTGAATATCCAATACAATATCCGATTTTTGATTTGCATTACCCCCTTTAATTAAAGAAATACCTAATTGCGTGCTGATTAATTCAAATTCTGGTATTTCAAAACTTGCTCCTTGTTGATTTTTAATTACTAATGCCAATTTTTTTAATATATCTTTATTGAGTAATTCTGATATATTGACAATTTTTTCTTCTCCTGTTTGTTTGTTTTTTATACGGATATTATCGTTTTCAGATAAGTAATAATTATGTTGAATATTTAGAGTTGTAACTTTATCCACTTGAAAAATTTTATTCGTTTCTTCTAATGACGAATTTGCCAAAATTAATTGTTTATCGTGTAATAATTTCAGAAAAACATATAATTCAGTCCATTCACCTTTATTTTTAGAAGATTTCATTGCGTTATTTTCATTGTTTTGTTCTAATTCATTCATATAATTGATTAAAGATGAAGCACATATTTTTACAGCATCAACCGCAACACTATTTCCTAATTGTTTCATTGCTTGTGATTTTGGCACAGGGAAGACAAAATCATCAGGAAATCCTTGCATTTTTTTGGCTTGTTCAGGCATAATTTGTCGAACTTCGCCATTAACCAAATAATGATCCCAATTTCTTCTATCGCCAATTTTAGAACCGCGTCCGCCTACTCTTAATGTGTAACCAATTTCTCTATCACATTGACCACCCCAAATATCGGACATATTGTATTTTAAGGGTGTGTTTGCTGGAAATTGAAAATTACGCAATAATCCGTCATCACGAAAACCAATCATAAAAGTTCGTGGTCTTAATTGTGGTAAACCATAATCGGACGCTTTAACCACTTTAAAATAAAAACTGTATTCTAATTCGTTTTCAATAATTTCACGAATAGTTTGAAATGTTTTACCATTATCGTGATGAACAATTCCACGCACATTTTCTAAAAAAAATGCTTTAGGTTTTTTATATTTTAGAATATCGACAATATTAAAAAATAAATTACCTCGTTCAGATTTATGCGTATCATTAAATCCTCGTTTATAACCTGCTTGACTAAATGGCTGACATGGAAAACCTGCACACAATACATCAAAATCAGGTAAATCAACTGGACTTATTTTTCTAATATCGTCATTAAATAATCCGTTTTCAAATAATTCTTTATTTTTATTTTTAAAATTGTATTCATAAGTTTTTCGAGCATATTCATCAATTTCAGATGAAAAAACACATTTACCACCAATATCTTCCATGGCTAAATGAAAACCACCAATACCTGCGAATAAATCAATAAATGTAAATTGATTTGTCATATTAAATGTCCAAAATAAATAATATCTATTTTTGCATGCACCTGAAATTATTTCTCAATTTTCACACGAACATTACCACGCCCTAACGCTTTGGGTAAATTTTTAGGATTATCCACTTTTCCCAATGGTGTATATGAATAATTTGTTTTAAAATCTTGATAAAAAATCACCAAATAATTATCACCAAACAGCATTAAATCGCCATTAGCAATATTTTTTACATTTTGCGATTGCGTACTAAATTGTTTATTTTTAAATTGATGATATTTTTCATTGCCATTAAGTTCCGTCATATCTAATTGCAAAGGCAACATTTGCACCAATTCCTGCGTAGCTTTATTATCTTGCAAAGTAGCAGTAAATTCTTGATTATTCACCGTAATTTTAATTTTCATATCTTTTGCCCAAACGGATAAAAACGATAAACCAAAAATTAAAGCAAACAGCGTTTTTTTTAACATATTAAACCCTTTCTGTTATATTTTTAGGTTGGCTGAAAGTTGTTTATATTGTATTTTGTTTAATGTCTTTTATCCATTGTTTAATTTGATTTTCTTTATCTTCTCCTAAATGGTTAAGAATATGACGCTCATTAAGAGAATAAAGAAAACATATAACAAATTTTGCTGTTCTTTGTTTTTCATTATCATCAATAAATTGAAAGAAATCTAAATTATTCGTTGTTTGCACTCTTTCTTTCATATGACTTTCGCCATGTAACACTAAACGATACATAAAATTTTCAAAATATGGCACTATTTGACTATCTTGAATAATTGACAAAATTTTATCATCAGTTGAAATTTCTTCTATACCTTTTCTATAAATAAAAGTAGCATGCGCTTCTAATACTCTTCGCATCGTATTTCCTATGGTTACAGATAAATATTGATATTTATTAGGATTTAATGCAAAAAGATATATTTCTTTAAGTAATTCTGTATATTCTTGCCTTTTTTCATTATCAATTTTAATTATTTGTTTGCTATTTAATTCTAATCTTGATGTTTTTTTGTTAGCGTCTTTTGTACCAAAAATATCTTTAATAATTTTATTCAAATCAAAATAAGTTTGAATATCATGTGTCATAACAATTACTTTTGTATTTTCATTACCACAAAGATATTGTTTTAATTTATAGCATAAAAAGGATAATAATCCAATACGATTTTCCATATCAAAACTGGACACAGGGTCATCAATAACTAATAAACATGGATTACTATAATCTCCCTGCTCTTTGTTTTGCATTGTTTGAGAAAAGAAATAACACATAGCAATCGCATTTCTTTCGCCAGTAGAAATTTTATTAGGTTTAACTGTATTGCCCATAGATTTTAAGCAATATTTTTCATCACGATATTCAATTTCAAGACGATTGTTCGCAAAGAATATATATCGCAATCCTTGATTTATTTCTTCAACAGCAATTTCAACTTTGTTTTTATCTGCTGTCAATTTTCTAATGGTTTCTTCACATTCTCTTAAATTTTTTCTATCATTTTCTAATTTATCATCTTCTTGTTTTTTATTGTTGTTTTTTTCTTGAAATGTTTTATATTCATTGCATATATCGTAATAAGCAATGTCGTTATTTATAACATTTAATTTTTCTTTAATTGAATTTGTATCAGTAGTATTTTTGTTATATTCAAGGCGTAATTCTTCTAACTGTTTTAGTTTTGATATAAGATTATTGAATTTTCCTTGAATATCAGTATATTCTAATATTACAGGTTGATAAACATTTCCCAATTTCTCATCAATTTTATTATTTATCATTTTCACACAATCATTAAATTGTGTTAATGCCGTGCGACATTCTTCGATAACTGTTTCATCTAAAACAGCAAAATCATTAAAATTTATTGTAATTTCTCCTATTTTATATGTTTTTAATTCTTGTTTATGTTCTTCGATAGCTTTACTTAATATTTTTTTTATACTTGCAAATAATTCTTGTTTATGAGTAGATGAAACTTCTTGCGTACAAAATGGACATTTGTCATTTTCGTTTTTCGCAAAAAAATCTTTAATCTCATGTAAATGGCGTTCTTGTTTTTCTTTCATAATAGAAAGCAAAAACTTCTCTCTTTCAGAAAGATTAGGCTGTTCAATTTTTTTTGATAATAAATTTTTACATTCATTTTCATCAAATGTAAATGTAAAATTTGTTGGCACTTCGTCAAAAATCCGTGTTACACCGCTTTGAGCAGTTCCTAATTCTTCTAATAATTTGCTAAACTCTGTAATCAAATCATCTCGTGATTTTTGTGGATTTAAACCTATAAAATCATTATACTTATCATCACTAACAGAAGTCGCTCTGCGTGGATTTTCACCTGCATTTTGTTTGATTTGGAAATCTCTTTCTGCCCAATTTTTATTACCTTTATCATCTTGACCTTTTAGGTTATCTGTCATTTTTTTTAACCAATACTTTGGTGAATTTTCATTTTTATCATCATTCAAATCATTACATTTTTTCTCTTGTTTTTCTTTTTCTGTTACTAATTTTTTCTTTTTTTCTTCTTCATCATCTAATTTCTTTTTAATATCAACCATATCTCCTAACATAACAATAGTATCTAATCCGTCTTCTTCTATACGAATTTGATTTAAAATATATGTTTCATCAAATACAAAAATATTATTTTTATCATCATCATTTAATGAAATAACATTGTTACCTGTATCAATAACTTCTGCCGTAGCAATATCTTGAATATCATTTCCTTTAATTTTATTAAAGGCAGTGGCAATGGTGCTTTTGCCAGAACCATTTTTACCATAAATAAGGCTTGCTCTTGATAATGTATCAGGAGTTAAACTATCATTATTTTTAACAAATAATTGTAATTGTGTTTCAGTATTAAAATTGTTTCCTTGCAACTTAATACCTGTAACATTATTTAATTTCGTTGTCATAACTTACTCCTTAACCAATTTTCAGGCTACCTGAAAATTATTTCATTTTCTTTTCTTTTTTATAATTTTCCATTTCTTCTTCATTCAAAACTTTATCAAATTCGCCTTTATATCGGTGTTCTTGTTTAGGTTCAAAATCGTGAATGGTTTTCAAAAAATCTTTAAAATTAGGATTTTTATCTGCTAATTCATTCATTACCGTATAATCTAATTTTTGTTTGAATTGTGCAGACAGCAAAATTTCACTTTGTGCTGGTTCTTCAATATTTAAATGAATAACGCCAATACCAAAAGATTGATTAGAGCGTTTCATTAGATTAGTTAATTCTTCATCAGTAGTATCAATACTTGCCGCAACTAAATAACCTTCATTTGCCCAACTGCTGTTACTAACCGCTTGGAAATAACTTTCACGAAAATTAGCAACGGTTAATTCTTTTTTTAATTCAAAGGAATAAATTTTAATCGGCAATTTATCATAACGAGTAATAAATTGACTAACTGCATTATCAAAATCATCGTATTCAAAATTAACACCGACTATATCAGGATATAGCCATTTATCCGTTCCTTTGCTTGAATTTTTACTTTTTTCATGAAAAATAGTTTTTGCATACGCATAAAAATTTTCGTTACTAAATACAAAATTAACTAATAATGGGTGTAAATCTCTTTCATTAAAATGAGATTTTTCTTTCTGCGTAGATTGTTCTAATTTATTTGAATTATTTATTTGAATATTTTGTTCTTTTAGTTTAATTAACAATTTAGGCTTAATTTGCACAATTTCAAAAATAGTATTTGGATTATTTTTCAAATCCATATAAATATAAGCCCCAAAAGTGGCATTAGGCGTTTTTCCTGAATAAGTTAATTTATCGGCTAATCCTAATTCAACCGCCCATTGATAAAACTGCGTAGGATTTAATGGTTGATTGGCTCGTTGCAAAATTTCTTTGGCAACACTTAAATTTGGATTATCAGCTTTAAATGTGCGTCCCATTTTCTTACTCCTTATTCAATTAAAAACCTTTCAGGCTGCCTGAACGATTAAATTCATTCTTCGTAGCATGAAGATTGTTACGCCGTGATTTTATCACGGCTTTCAGGTAGCCTGAAATTATTTATTTTCCAACATTTTTATTATCTTTTGACTGCGTTTTTGAATAAATTGTTCTATTGCTATAAGCAAGGTTTCTTCGATATTATATTTTTCATGCCGTTTGAATTGAAAATTTTCTAATTTTAACAATGCGTTAATATGTCTTTTCTGCACGGCAAATTGTGCTTGTTCGTCAAATGATAATTGAAACCAACTTAATCTTTCCCCAACTAATTCATCAATATGATTTATATCTTGACTGTGAATAAAATTAAATACTGATGAACCATTATCAAATATAGGAGCTGGTTGAATAATTTGTTTATTGTCGTTATTGATAAGCAAACCAAAATTGCCTAAATGCCTATCGGTATTGCAAATAATTGCGTCAAATAATAATAAATCTTGCCAATTTTCTCTGCCATAAATTTTTATAATGGCAGGAAACAGTTCTGTATTATCGTTATAATTGATTTTTTCATCTAAACAATACGCAATCGGTATATAGCCATTTTCTTGATTTGTAAAAATATTACAACAACTCACAATTTGATTATGAAATTTTTTTAACTCATAATGAACGGCATTTAACTCTAATATTTCAGCAATTTGACAAGCATAATATTCACTATATGCTTCTTTACCAATTATCATGCCGTTAATTTCGGTTTGTCCTTTAATTAACTCAATTTTGCCTGTGTCAGTATTTCTATGCCAACATTTTTTTAACATTCCATTAGTGGTAAATTCAGGACTTGTAATTAAGCCTTTGATTTTTGTAGAATAACCAGTAAAAGCCACTAATGCCAATGTTTCATTAAAAGAATTATCATATAAATTATAATCTTGCCATTTATAATCACTATCTAACGGAATAATCCAATATGTATCATTTAAGGAAAGTCCCAAAGAAATATCAATATAAGCCATAAAATTATTATGGTCTTGAATTTGCAATGTGGATAAAATTTTATACACAAATTCTCGGTTTTTAGGCACTTTTCTTTTATTTATCCATTGCTCTAAATTGCTTGATAAATTATTTTGATAATGTAAATTATAAGGCAATAAATCTTTATTTAATATCTCTACGCTTTGAATATAGGCAATATGCTGCACCAAGTTTTCAAAAACTTGGGTTTTATAATCGATTGAAAATTTTAAAACAACTTTATCTTTATTTTTTAATAAATATTGTTTTGCCATAATACACCTTTAATGTTTTTTCAGGCAGCCTGAAAATTATTCTCCCCCAAAAATCTTGGCAAATTTTTCTTCAAATTTTTGATTACCCACTTGATTTCCCAAGAAAAATGGAAACGCCATAATGTCAAAATTTAGGTTCAACTGTTTGGCAGTGCCTTTTTCGCTTAAAACTTTATCGAATTTCATTCCGTCAATTTCGCTTAAAAATGCTTCTTTCCATTTATCATTATCCCAGCCTGCCAAATGTCCGCCTTTCGGTTCAAAAAAGCACTGCACGCTTAAATAGTTGCTATTTTCATCTTTTTTACCGAAGAATATAAAATCAGGTTCAAAGCCGACTGCATACGACGGATTTTTTTCATCGTCAATCAATTCACGATGATCGTAAATTTTAAATTCGTCAAAACCGTCATTGCGTAAAATAAACCACTCGCAAAATTTCGCACTGATTTGTTCTTTGTGTGCTTCGATAAATTCTAAAAACTCGCTTTCTAAATTGCTATCGAGCGAATATTTATCGTAATACAGCCATTCGTATGGACTATTTTGAACGCTATCTTTATTACGATAAATCACCCTTTCTCCTAATTGTTCCATTTCATAAAGATAGAAAGGCGTAACTTCGTATGTTGGTTTAATTTTTTCTTTTAACTCTTTGAAATTTTGCAAGATAAATTTTGCGATTGCAAGTTGATTTTGCAAAGAAAACTCTTGTCTTCTATCAAATTGCAATTCAATTTCGCCAAATTGCCGATAAAAATCTTTTTTACTTTCGCATTGATAAAAATCGCGAATATCGGCAAATGTGATATTCAGTTGATTTAAGGCTTTATTAAATACACCGAAATTCACTTTCTGATTAAGTTTCAGGCAGCCTGAAAAGTTTTTCTGCTCCCCTTTTTCTTCAAACGAAATTTCTGATTCATTGATATTGTGTGAAAAGTAAGGAACTTTGTTTTTAGCCACTTCTCGTTTAATTTCTTCTTTGTTGCGTTTATCAAATAAGTCGCTTTGCTTTTTATTGTAAGGTTTTCGTTTATTTTTAGCGTAATAAATTTTATTATTTGCTTTTACCGCTTTACCGTGTTTAGTTGGCGTTAAAACAAATTTTTCTTTTTCATCGTCAAACAAAACGCCGCTTTCTCGCATACCTTTTTCTAAATCGCTGATAAACGCCACATCGTTAAACGAGTGATACGACAAAATTTCCAAACTTGCCATTTTATGATTGCCGTCATTATCGAATTTACGCACGAATTTGCGAGCCGTATCATCAAACAAGTCTTTGTCTTCAAACGGAAAATACCTTGCTCCACGCCCAATTAACTGCACTTCGGCGGTAGTAGTTTTAGCCGTTGCTTTTTTCGCCCCAAGTCTGACAATATCAAACAAATTCAGCACATCCCAACCTTCGTTGAGTTTATCCACCGCAAAAATCGCCCTGATTTCGTTATCATCATCTTCAAGCGTATTGAGTTTGATTTGATATTTTTCCACATCGTCATTTGCATTAAACAAAAACTCTTTTTTGAAAGCGGTTTTGATGAGTTTTGCTAAAATTTCGTAAAAATTTTCGCCAAATTCTTGGGTGAAAAAATCTTTGGCATTGCTAAATAATTGATTATTTCCGCTTAAATTTGCGTAAAAATCGGCAATTTCATCGGCATTTAAATTTTCCACAATCTCGCCAAACAAGGCTTGATTATCTTTTGAACTACCGATTGTTTCGCTCTTAAACAGCGTTACAGGTTTAAGTTTGATACCGTTTTTACGAGCGAGTTCTTGCCGAAACACGCTTAAAATCGTTGCACCTAAAAAGCGGTCTTTAAGTTCCGTGCTTTCGTATTTCACCAAAAAAATGCGTTTAGAAAATCCGCCTTTGCAAAACTCTTTTAAGTCAAATTCAAACACAATTTTGTCTTTGTATTTATCCAAAATCGCTTTTTCTTTGGGAATTGTGGCGGTAAATTCCAACATTAGATTGTTGGCGTTTGAATGAAAAGCCGATTTCATCACGCTTTCCCAACCGATTTTAATATCGGCTTCGATTTTATTGGCTTGTTTTGTTTCGCTATTTAAGTGATGAGCTTCATCGGCGATAAACACGATTTTGTGATTTTCCAAATCTGCCAAAGTGAGCGAGTTTTCCCTTTCATTTCTAAACAGCGAAAAAAGCCCTTGAATAGTTGAAAAATAAATATTGATAGCGTTTTCATCACACTCTTCAAAGTTTGCAACCGACTTAACGGCGACTTCCTTACTATCAATCAAAATTTTCTCATTAAACAAATACTTGCTTGACGCTTTATCGCAAAAATTCGCCTTTGTTTTCTCCAAAATCGCCGTTGAATTAACAAAAAACACAAATTTCAGGTAGCCCTGCTTGTATAAATCAAGCATTAACGCCGCCATAATCAGCGTTTTACCGCTACCTGTTGCCATATTAAACATTAAATGGTTGGTTTGCGGATTTTTTCGTTGCAACAGATAATGCTTTAATGCTGTTTGCTGATACAAACGCAACTCTTTATTTAAGTTGTGCGTGATATGACTTGGGATTTCAATATCGCTGTATTTCAAAGCACCTGCTAATTCATCGCATAATTTAGTCATTTTCAAATCCTTTTTATATTTTTACCACTTCGTCATTCTGAGCCGTCTTTTCGTCATTCTGAGCGTAGCGAAGAATCTCATCATTTAAATTTAAAGATTCTTCGTTTCGCTAACGCTACACTCAGAATGACGAATACTTTTTCAGGCAGTCTGAAACAAAACAATAAAAACCGCCGTAGGGTGGGCATCCTTACCCACCAAACAAGCCGTAATGCTTGCGTATAATTCTTTCAGGCTGCCTGAAATATTTCTGCCGTTACGGTGGTCAAGGATGCCCACCCTACAAATCTCCATAAAACGCCTTATTAAACGCCTTTGTTGCGTCATCTATTTTGTATTCAGAGTCATCAATATCGCCGTATAAAACATAATCCATATTGCTATCCAACGCCGTTTTTAAGAGTGCTTTTAACTCGCCTAACTTTACACCGTCATTCTGAACCACTCCGTCATTCTGAGCGTCAAGCGAAGAATCTTTTTCAATCATTCGAGATTCTTCGCTACGCTCAGAATGACGAATTGTGTTCGCTGTATTCAGAATACCGTTTAACTTCTCCCTATCCAAGCGGTATTCCCAAAACGCTTTTTCTTGCATTTCTTTTAACACCGCCTTTAACTCATCAAGCGTTGTTGCTTTATCGATTTTTGCTTTGAAAACGGCATTCAGCGGCATAAGTTCGGCGTAAATCACACTGCCGCCGCCTTGCCACGATACGGCTTTACTGATACCGCCTTGTTCTGCGTCAATCACCTTTTTCAGGCGTTCAAGCGTGATACTCTCTATATACTCCATTTGTTCGATGCCGATATAACGGCGATTCATCTTATGAGCCACCGCCAAAGTCGTCCCACTTCCAGCGAAA
Source organism: Cardiobacteriaceae bacterium (assembly GCA_017484165.1). GTDB lineage: Bacteria > Pseudomonadota > Gammaproteobacteria > Cardiobacteriales > Cardiobacteriaceae > RGIG9182. The sequence continues at coordinate 36,748 of JAFUTP010000032.1, forward strand.
AAATCAAGGACTATGTCGTTTTCGTTTGTTGTCATATCAATAATTCGGTAAATTAGTTGTTCTGGTTTTTTTGCATTTTCAAAGCTTACACCGCCTTGATTTTGTGTATTTTGGAAATCTATATCATTCCAAAAATCACATAATAAATTTGATAGGTCATTTTCGATATTTGCACCTATGAACACTGGTTTAATTTTCTTAATTAAAAAAGAAAATCGCCTTCCATCAATAGCATATTGCATTTCTCCATTTTCACCTTCATAGGAAATTATTTCATTTGGTTTGCTTTTTGAAAATTCTTTCCATTCTTTTGGCATTTCTGGTGCAGTTCGATAGATATAATTTGCGTATTTAATATAGAATTCTTTGTGTCTTTTATTGTTTATATCTATATTGTCAAGAGTATCGCCAACTTTTAGGATTTTGTTTTCTATCATCACTTCTAAAAGTCTTTTTGAAGTCATTGTTTCTTTATCAAAAAAACCATTGTAATGTGTATCGTATTTATCTTTTTTTGTATATTGTGGTTTTAGTTTTATATTTTCGGATTGTTTAGAATAGAACAAAATAAAATCTTTTGTTTTTATAATTGTTTTTTCACGATGTGCCGTTTTTAATCCACTTGGTGTAGATGAACGAACTGCAACGCAACTAACAAAATTCTCTCTCCCAAAAATCTCATCCATAAGCACTTTCAGGTAGGCTTGTTCGTTATCATCGCACTGCACGAAAATCACGCCGTCATCACGCAATAACTCTCTTGCGATTTCAAGGCGGTTTTTCATAAATGTAAGCCACACCGAGTGATTAAAGCGGTCGTTATAGTTAAAACTATCGTTGCCTGTGTTATACGGCGGATCAATGTAGATGAGTTTGACTTTGCCGCGATAACGGCGTTTAAGAGAGTGTAAGGCAATGAGATTGTTGCCTTTGATGAGAAAATTTTCGGCAAAAGTGCCGTCAGCGGCAAGACGAAGTTTGCCGTCATTCTGAGCCGTAGGCGAAGAATCTTTGTTTTGAGTGTTTAAATTTAAAGATTCTTCACTTCGTTCAGAATGACGAGCCATTCCGTCATGTTGAGCAAAGCGAAACATCTCGTTATTCGTTTGAGATTCTTCCCCCTCACTTCGTTCAGGGTCAGAATGACGAGTCACTCCGTCATTGTGAGCCGCCTTTTCGTCATTCTGAGCCGTAGGCGAAGAAACTCCGCCCACTCCGTCATTCTGAGCGTAGCGAAGAATCTCATCATTGTTTAAATTTAAAGATTCTTCGTTTCGCCTCGCTTCACTCAGAATGACGGCAGAGATTGTTTGATTGTTTGATTGTTTGATTGTTTGATTGTTTGATTGTTTGATTGTTTGATTGTCGGCGGCATCAAAAAGTGAGCCTTGCGGTGCTTGTTTTAACGGATACAGGCTGCCTGAAAAATCGCCGATAAAATTCACATTCGACAAAACTTTGGGCGAAAACAAAACATCAATTTCGCTTTTTGCCAACACTTCATTAAGCAAAATTTCTTGCTTTTTATCATCGTCCTTGCTTTGACCGCCTTGCAAAACGCAGTCTTTGTAAGGAAAATTCAACACCACTTCATCAGCGGTTTTCAAAAATCTTTTGGCTTTATTGCCCAAACCGATTTTGTTAGAAAACGCCGTAAATGAATTATCAAGCAATCGCAAATCCAAAAATTGCAAAAAATCATCTTGCTTAAAAACAAGATTTTCACCGATTTTTTTGAAAAATCGCTCGGTAAATTCGGCTTTAAATGGCGAATTTACAAGCAAAAATTCAAATAACTCATCACGATTTTCCACAGCCAACGCACGAACATTTAAGATAGTTTCAAATTCGTTTTTTAAGTTTTCAATTAAGCGGATTTCTTGCATTTTTACGCCCTTGCGTGAATTTTTGAAAATGAAATGATAAAGAAAAATCAACTATTGTGTAAGCTGAACGGATTTTTTCCGTCAAACAATTTCCCTCGCTGTTACAGTTATTGTTTGCATGCGCAAATACATATTTATCTTAATTACACAAATTCACGGAATATCCAACCAGTTTCTGCGGTGATTTTTTCTTGTAATTCTTCACGTATTTTGCTGGCTTGGACGATATTGTTTGTTTTTGGTAAGTTAAATGCAGGCAATTCCACATGTTGGTGATATTTTCCGCCTCCGTATCTTCTATCTCCATAAGTCCAATGTGTAATTTTTTTAGATTTACGATTAATGGTAAAAAAATAGGTATTGTATTTTCTTCCGAAGAGAAAAATATAAAGTATGAACGGCAACATAACAATAATAAAAATTGGTAATATTTCGGATCTTTCTTGGTTATGAGTAATAAGAAAGAACGCCAACAAAGGAAAACTAATGCATATTAGCCAATCAAAATAGAATTGTTTTTTTTGTTTTAGGCACTTTCAACACATAACATATTTTTTCTTGACCGCTATTCCATTCTGATAAAAGTCTTGATAGTCTTTCTTGTTCTTTTTCTCGCATGTATTTTCTATACATAATCATTTTAACTCACCCATATTGAAGAAATATTCCTTCCGCATAAAAAGAAAAAAT